>JAFZLP010000036.1 GCA_017551405.1 Bacteroidales bacterium | reverse complement strand
GTGGGGTGGAGCTGCAGGAAGCTGCGGTCGAACTCGTCGGCTTCCGCCACCACTACCGGATTGCGGCTTACCAGGAGGTTGGTGTTGTAGTTCTTGGAGATGCCTCCGAGGAAGGCGCTGCATCCCTCTCCGCTCTCCGTGAGGATATGCGCCACCATGGTGGAAGTGGTGGTCTTGCCGTGGGTGCCGGCCACTGCGAGGCAGGTCTGCCCGCGGGTTATCTCCCCGAGCATGCGGCTCCGCTTGACAACGTAGTAACCGTGGGAGTTAACGTATTGGAACTCAGCGAGATCCTCGGGGATCGCCGTGGTGTAGACCACCAGCGTGTCCTCCACGTCCGAGGGAATGAGCGACGGATCGTCGTCGTAGTGGACGGCTATGCCCTCATTCTCGAGCTCGCGGGTCAGGTCGGAAGGAGTGCGGTCGTATCCCGAGACTTTCAGCCCCTTGAACGCATAGTAGCGCGCAATCGCGCTCATTCCGATTCCTCCTATTCCGAGGAAATATACGTTGCTGTATTTTTTCATTTTACGAGTTTATAGATTTCGTCCGCTATGGTCTGGGCTGCGTCCAGACGTGCGAGCGGAGTAACATTCTTCGACAGTTCCGCTATCTTTTCGGGGTCGTGCACCAGCTTGAGCGCCACCGGCAGGAGCTCGTCCGCGGCGTCGGCGTCTTTCACCAGCATTGCGGCATCTTTCTTAACGAGCGCCATGGCGTTGTGGGTCTGGTGGTCCTCAGCCACATTGGGGGAGGGCACGAACACGGCGGCCTTGCCTGCGGCGCAGATCTCCGATACGGAAGAGGCGCCGCTGCGGGAGACGATGACATCGGCCATGGCATAGGCCAGGTCCATGCGGGAGATGAAGTCGGTGTAGTGGATGTGCGGCAGCTGGCGGCCGGCCATGAACTTGTCGATTCCGGCCTTGTAATAGCGCCCGCACTGCCACAGCACTTCCACATCCTCCCCTCCGGGGCAGCTGCATTCTATCCATTTCTTCATGGCATTGTTGAGGGTGCCGCTGCCGAGGCTGCCGCCAACGATGAAGATGTGCCTCTTTTCGGGGTCTAGCCCGTAGAACTTGAGGGCTTCCGCCCTGTCAGCCTCTGTATACGGATGGATCTCGGACCGGATCGGGTTGCCCGAGAAGACTATCTTTTCGGCGGGGAAGAACCTCTCCATCCCCTCGTAGGCCACGCAGATGCAGTCAACTTTGTTCCCCAGCATCTTGTTGGTGAGGCCGGCGAATCCGTTCTGCTCCTGGATGAGGGCCGGGATGTGCATGGCGGTCGCCCTGCGGAGAAGGGGAGCGCTGGCGTATCCGCCCACTCCCACTGCCACGTCGGGCTTGAATTCCCTGATTACCCGTCCCGCCTTGATGATGCTCTGGAGCAGTTTGAATGGCACCAGGGCGTCGTTTACCAGATTCTTGGCGTTGAGCTTGCGCTGAAGCCCCACGATGGGAAGGCCCACTATTTTGTAGCCGGCTGCGGGAACTTTCTCCATCTCCATCTTGCCCTCCGCTCCCACGAAGAGTATCTCGGTTTCAGGGTTCAGCTCCCTGAGCTTGTTGGCTATGGAGATGGCGGGGAAAATGTGGCCCCCGGTTCCGCCTCCGCTGATAATGACGCGTAATTTTTTATAATTCATCTTCCTGATCCATTATTTCAGTCAAGTCTTTTCCGCTCTCGAAGTCGTCCAGGGCGTCAAGTTCCACCTTTACCTCGGTGCGCTCCACAAGCGGCTCCGCCTGCTGCTGCTCCCTCTTCATCCTGCGTGATGCGTAGCGCGAGATGGAAAGGATGATTCCGAATGCTACGCTGAAGCACAGGAACGCCGATGTGCCGTGGCTTATCAGGGGGAGCGTCTGGCCCGTCATGGGCCCGATGTCGCAGTTTACGAACATGTGCAGGAAGGCCTGCAGCACTATGAGCATCAGCAGTCCTGCTACGGCAAGTTTCGCGAACAGGTTGTTTCCGCAGTTGCGTACAATTATGGAACCGCGCGCGAGGAGGCTGATATACAGCATCAGCACCACTATACCGCCCAGGATGCCGTATTCTTCTATGATGAAAGAGAACATGTAGTCTTCCGAAATGTCGGGGACGACATACCTCTGTGTACTCTGTCCGGGGCCTTTGCCTATAAGGCCGCCTTCGTGGATCGCAATCTTGGCGCTGTAGGGCTGCCGTATCTTGTCCAGGGCCTCGAAATATTCCAGGGAACCCGTGCGGGAATCGATCACCTTCTGCTCATAGTCCTCTTTGTCGAATATGCGGGAGATGCCGGTGCCTATGCGCTTCATGGCCTTTCCGTCGGAGATTTTGAAAATGGCGTAGGATCCGGCCACCATCAGGACTCCGGCCCCTACGAGTATGGCCATGTCCCTGAAGCTGCCGCCGCCGATGAGGATGGTGATGAACATCATGCCGCCGATTACCACGGCGCTGGAGTTACTGCCGGGGATGATCAGGAGGAAGGTCACCACAAACGGCATGTAGACATAGAGGATTTTCTTCCAGATTTCCTTTTTAGGCCCTTTCAGGACGCCCCTCTTCAGGGCGTCGAGCGCCCACGACAGATACATTATCATGGCCACCTTGACCACTTCGAACACGTGTACCTGCACCGGCCCCACCTGCAGGATTCGCCTCGCGCCGTTGATCTCGACGGAACGGATAAACCCGAGGTTGAGCTTGAGGTCGAGTATGGCGAGCAGAGCGAGCGACAGCAGGAATCCCCAGCGGCTGAGCCACATGATGAAGTTCAGGTTGCGGATGTTGTAAATGAGGATGACAAAACCGATACCGACGGCGACCAGTATGAGCTGGTCCTTGACGACGTCGAGCCTGGACTGCCCGGTTCCGAGCAGCTGGGAGGTGGAGGAGAACATGCACAGCACGCTGATCAGCATGAGCAGCAGCACGATCATCCATACCACCTTGTCCCCCTCGATGTTCTCGAAGAGGTTCCAGAGGCTTCTCTTTCCGGTTTTGGTCTTGGCTTCCATCGTCTTACAGTCTTCTTACGGCTTCCTTGAATTTCTCACCGCGGTCTTCGTAGTTGCGGAACAGGTCGAAGCTGGCGCAGCAGGGGCTCAGGAGCACCACGTCGCCGTCTTTCGCGAGTGCGGCGGATGCCTTTACGGCCTCTTCTGCGGAACGGGTGTCGACCATGTTGCCGGCCCCCACTATGGGCTCGAACGCCGCGTGTATCTTGGAATTGTCCACTCCGAGACAGACTATTGCCTTTACCTTCTCGCGGACAAGCTCTGCGAGCTGCGAGTAGTCGTTGCCCTTGTCGGTGCCGCCCACTATCCATACTACCGGCTTGGTCTGGGCATCGAGGGCGTACCATGCGGAGTCCACGTTGGTTGCCTTGGAGTCGTTTATGTAGAGTACGCCGCCCACGCTCAAAACGGGCTCCAGACGGTGTTCAATGGCGGTGAATGTCCTGAGGCTCTCGCGGATGACGGTGTCGTCGATTCCGGAAGCCTTCGCCGCAAGCGCGGCGGCCATCGAGTTGTAGATATTGTGCTTGCCGCCGAGCGCCAGTTCCTTGAGATAGATGGCGCTCTCGCTTTCCTCGTAGCGGAGGATGATTTGGTCGTCGCGCAGGAAGGCGCCCTGCCTGACCTCGGTCTTCTGCGAGAAGGGGAGGGTCTTGGCCTTGAGCACTATCTTGTCGAGGTGCGCGATGGTGATGGCATCGTCGCTGTCGAAGATGAAGCAGTCTTCGGGACGCAGGTTGCGGGTGATGCGGAATTTGGACCTGACGTAGTTTTCCAGCTTGTAGTCGTAGCGGTCGAGATGGTCCGGGGTAATATTGGTGATGATTGCGATGTCCGGCCGGAAATCGTAGCAGTTGTCAAGCTGGAACGAGCTGATTTCCAGCACATAATAGTCGTGTTTTTCGGTGGCCACCTGGAGCGCGTAGCTCTTCCCGATATTGCCTCCCAGGCCCACGTTCAGGCCGGCGTTCTGCAGGAGGTAATAGATCAGGCTGGTGGTAGTGGTCTTGCCGTTGGAGCCGGTGATGCAGATCTTCTTCGCGTTGTCGTAACGGGCCGCGAATTCGATTTCGGAAATGATGTGGGTGCCCTGCTCCTCGAGCTTCCGGACCATGGGAACGGTTTCGGGGATGCCGGGGCTCTTGACCACCTCGTCGGCGTTCAATATCTTTTCCGGAGTATGGCCACCCTGTTCGTAGGGGATGTCCCACTCCTTGAGCGTACGCTCATAATCTTCCTTTATCTTCCCGTTGTCGGAAAGAAACACGTCGAATCCCTTGACTTTTGCCAGCACTGCGGCCCCGATGCCGGATTCCGCACCGCCCAATACTACTAATCTGCTCATTATCTTATCTTTAACAAGGCCATGGTTGCTACGGCCAGAATAATTCCTATAATCCAGAAACGGGTGACTATGCGCGGTTCGGGCATGCCCTTCTTCTGGTAGTGATGATGGAGGGGGGACATGAGGAACACCCTGCGGCCCTCTCCGTATTTTTTCTTGGTATATTTGAAATATGTGCGCTGGATGATCACGCTGAGGCTCTCCATCAGGAAGATGCCGCACAGCAGGGGGAGGAGCAGCTCCTTGCGGAGCAGGACGGCGGTGACGCCTATCACTCCGCCGATGGTGAGGCTGCCGGTATCGCCCATGAACACCTGCGCGGGGAAGGTATTGTACCAAAGGAAGCCTATCAGCGCGCCCACGAAGGCCGCCATGTAGATGGCCACTTCGCCGCTGCCCGGCAGATACATTATGTTGAGGTAGCGGGAATCCAGGATGTCGCCTCCCAGCCATGCCATCACGCCGAGCGCCACGCCAACGATGGCAGATGTGCCCGATGCGAGGCCGTCCAGCCCGTCGGTGAGATTGGTGCCGTTGGAGCAGGCCAGGATGACGAAGATGATCATGAGCATGTAGATACCCCATGAAGTATATACCCCGAGCTGGTTCTTGAAGGGGGAGAGCCACGAATAATCGAATTCATGGGCCTTCACGAAGGGAATGGTGGTGACCAGTTTCTTGGGCATGCCGTTCCAGATTTCCGGGGAGAAGCAGACAATCAGGGCGATGATGAGGGCGAGGGAGAACTGGAGGATCAGTTTCCACCTGGCGCTCATTCCCTCCTTGTTGTGTTTGTATACCTTTATGTAGTCATCGGTGAAGCCTATCGCGCCACACCATAAGGTGGTGATTATCAGAAGGATGGTGTAGATGCTGTCGAGCCTGCACACAAGC
>JAFZLP010000035.1 GCA_017551405.1 Bacteroidales bacterium | reverse complement strand
AGAGTGTAGCGGCTACAGGTCGGCGAGCTCCTCCGCCATGCTGTCGCTCCGTCCTACCACGATGTCCTGATAGTCCTTGAGACCGGTACCGGCGGGAATCAGATGACCGCAGATAACGTTCTCCTTCAGGCCCTCGAGATAGTCCATACGGCCACGGATGGCCGCCTCGCTGAGCACCTTGGTGGTTTCCTGGAAGGAAGCCGCGCTGATGAAGCTGCCGGTGCGGAGAGCTGCACGGGTGATACCCTGGAGTATCAGGCGCGCGGTGGCGGGCTGGGCGGGACGGACTACGAGGAGCTTCTTGCCCTGGCGTTCGAGCGAGGAGTTCTCGTTGTGGAGATCGCGCTCGCTGATGATATCGCCGTCGTGGAACTTCTCGCTGTCGCCCGGACTTTCCACATAGTACTTGCCGTAGATACGGTCGTTGGTATCCATGAAAGTCCACTTGTCCACGAGTTCCTCGGGCAGGAATTCGGTGTCGCCGGGCTCGGTGATTTCCACCTTGCGCATCATCTGGCGGACGATGATCTCGAAGTGCTTGTCGTTGATCTTCACGCCCTGCAGACGGTACACGGCCTGAACCTCGTTCACGATGTACTCCTGGGCCTTTACGGGACCGAGGATGTTCAGGATGTCGGAGGGTGCCACGCCGCCGTCGGAGAGGGGCGTGCCGGCCTTCACATAGTCGTTCTCCTGTACAAGGATCTGCTTGGTAAGGGGAATGAGGTAGTCCTTCTTGTCGCCGCTCTTGTTCTTGACGGTGATCTCGCGGTTACCCCTCTTGACCTTGCCCATGATGACTTCGCCGTTGATCTCGGAGAGGATGGCGGGGTTGCCGGGGTTGCGGGCCTCGAAGAGCTCGGTGACTCGCGGCAGACCGCCGGTGATATCGCTGGCCTTTCCGATTGCACGGGGTATCTTGATGACGACATCGCCGACCTTCACCATCTTGCCTTCTTCGACCGAGATGTGGGCGCCTACAGGAAGGTTGTACTGCCTGATGGTGGAGCCGTCCTCGGCGAGGATGAGCATGGTGGGGTTCTTGGTACGGTCCTTGGCCTCTATGATTACCTTGTCGGTCGAGAGGGAGAACTCGTCGGCGGATTCCCTGCGGAAGGTGACGCCTTCGACCATGTTCTCGAACGCGATCTTACCGGCGTTCTCGACCAGGGTGATGGCGTTGTAGGGATCCCATTCGCAGATGAGGTCGCCCTTGACCACCTTGTCGCCGTCTTTCTTGTGAAGGACGGAGCCGTAGGGGATGTCGTACTGGGAATAGGCATAGCCGGTGTTCTCGTCCACGATGCGCAGTTCAGTCATGCGGCTGACAACGACGTCTTCGGACTGGCCGTCCTCACCTATCCTTTCGATGGTGCGGAGGTCTTCGAACTTGAGCTTGCCGACGTACTTGCTTTCGATGGAGGAGTCCACCACGGCGCCGCCGGCGGTACCGCCGACGTGGAAGGTACGGAGGGTAAGCTGGGTACCGGGTTCACCGATGGACTGTGCGGCGATGACGCCGACGACCTCGCCCTTCTCGACCATCCTGCTGGTGGCCAGGTTGCGTCCGTAGCACTTGGCGCAGACGCCCTTGCGGCTTTCGCAGGTGAGCACCGAACGGATTTCCACCTGTTCGATGGGGAGATGGTCGATGAGGTCGGCCTCTTTCTCGCGGATCTCTTCACCTGCATGGAGAATGAGCTCTCCGGTGAGCGGGTTGAAGATGTCGTGGACGGTGGTGCGGCCGAGTATCCTCTCGCCGAGGCTCTCGACTACGGTGTCCTTGTCCTTGATGGCGGTGGCGATGAGGCCGCGGAGGGTTCCGCAGTCTTCCTCTGTGATGATCACGTCGTGCGAAACGTCCACCAGACGGCGGGTGAGGTAACCGGCGTCCGCAGTCTTGAGTGCGGTGTCGGCCAGACCCTTACGGGCGCCGTGCGTGCTGATGAAGTACTCGAGCACCGTCATGCCCTCCTTAAGGTTGGAGATGATGGGGTTCTCGATGATGGTGTTCTCGCTGGCGCCGCTCTTCTGGGGCTTGGCCATAAGGCCTCGCATGCCGCAGAGCTGCTTGATCTGCTGGGTGGAACCGCGGGCTCCGGAATCCAGCATCATGTATACCGGGTTGAAGCCCTGCTGGTCCGCTGAAATCTGCTTCGTGACTATTCCGGTGAGCTTGTTGTCAATGCTCGTCCACAGGTCGATGACCTTGTTGTAACGCTCATTGTTGGTAATGAAGCCCATGGAGAAGTTGTTCTTGATTTCGGCGACCTGCTTGTAGCCTTCCTCGATGAGCTGGTCCTTTTCCTTCGGGATGATGACGTCGCCGAGGTTGAAGGAGATGCCGGCATGGAAGGCCTGGTGGTAACCGAGGTCCTTGATGTCGTCGAGGAACTGTGCGGTGCGGGTCACGCCCGTGTTCTTGATCACGGAGGTGATGATGCCGCGGAGGGCCTTCTTGCCGAGGAGCTCGTTCACGTAGGGCACTTCATCCGGAACATACTGGTTCACGATGACGCGTCCTGCGGTAGTCTTCACGATCTGGAAGCCCTTGGAGGGATCCTGCTTGTCCACCGGGATGCGCACGTTGATTTCGGCGTGCATTTCGATGGCCTTTTCGTTGAAGGCTATGATGACTTCCTCGGGGCCGTAGAAGGTCTTGCCTTCGCCCTTGGCACCGGGACGGATCTTGGTGATGTAGTAAAGTCCGAGCACCATGTCCTGGGAAGGAACGGTGATAGGCGCTCCGTTGGCGGGATTCAGGATGTTCTGGCTTCCGAGCATGAGCAGCTGAGCCTCCATGATGGCGGCGTTGCCCAGCGGAAGATGGACTGCCATCTGGTCACCGTCGAAGTCCGCGTTGAATGCGGTACATGCGAGCGGGTGGAGCTGGATGGCCTTTCCTGATATCATCCTGGGCTGGAAAGCCTGGATACCGAGCCTGTGAAGGGTAGGTGCACGGTTGAGGAGCACCGGATGGCCCTTCATGACGTTCTCGAGGATGTCCCAGATGACGGGGTCCTTGCGGTCCACGATCTTCTTGGCGCTCTTTACGGTCTTCACTATGCCGCGCTCGATGAGCTTGCGGATGATGAAGGGCTTGTAAAGCTCGGCCGCCATGTTCTGCGGCAGACCGCATTCGTGCATCTTGAGTTCGGGGCCCACGACGATGACCGAGCGTGCGGAGTAGTCCACGCGCTTACCCAGCAGGTTCTGGCGGAAGCGGCCCTGCTTGCCCTTGAGGGAGTCGGAAAGACTCTTGAGGGCGCGGTTGCTTTCGCTCTTGACCGCACTGGATTTCTTGCTGTTGTCGAAGAGGCTGTCCACAGCTTCCTGAAGCATGCGCTTCTCGTTGCGGAGGATGACCTCGGGAGCCTTTATCTCGATGAGCTTCTTGAGGCGGTTGTTGCGGATGATGACGCGCCTGTAGAGGTCGTTGAGGTCGGAGGTGGCGAAACGGCCGCCGTCGAGGGGTACCAGGGGACGGAGATCCGGCGGGATGACCGGAATGACCTTCATGATCATCCACTCGGGCTTGTTCACGTCCTTGCTCTCCTGGAACCACTTCACGACCTGGAGCCTCTTGAGGATTTCGACCTTGCGCTGCTGCGAGGTCTCGGTCTTCATCTTTTCGCGGAGCTCCTTTCCGAGCGCGTCGGCGTCTATCTCCTTGAGGAGGTCATAGATGCCTTCGGCGCCCATCTTGGCGATGAACTTGTTCTCGTCGCTGTCGGGGAGATTCTCGTTGCCTTCGGGCAGCTTTGCCAGAACGTCGAGATACTCGTCCTCGGCGAGGAGTTCCATCTTGTCGATGCCGCTGTTTCCGCTCTTCACAACTATGTATTTCTCATAGTAGATGACGCTCTCGAGCTTCTTCGCGGGAAGGCCGAGGAGGGCGGAAATCTTGTTGGGAGCGCTCTTGAAGTACCAGATGTGGGCAACGGGAACGGTGAGCTGGATATGGCCCATGCGTTCGCGGCGGACCTTCTTTTCGGTAACCTCCACGCCGCAGCGGTCGCAGACTATGCCGCGATAGCGGATCCTCTTGTATTTGCCGCAGTAGCACTCGTAGTCTTTGGTGGGGCCGAAGATCTTCTCGCAGAAAAGACCGTCCCTCTCGGGCTTGTAGGTCCTGTAGTTCACCGTTTCGGGCTTCAGGACCTCGCCGCAGCTCCTCTCGATGATGTCTTCGGGAGAGGCAAGGGAGATGCTTATCGTGCTGAAGTTGCTCTTTACCTTATTGTCTTTATTGTTGAAAGTAGGCATGTTCTTGCTTGTCCGTTAATTATTCCAAAGTGACCTTGAGACCGAGACCCCTGAGCTCGTGCAGAAGCACGTTGAGGGATTCGGGTATGCCTGCGGGCGGCATCTGATCGCCTTTCACGATAGCCTCGTAGGTCTTGCTCCTGCCGGTGACGTCGTCCGACTTCACGGTGAGGATTTCCTGGAGGGCGTTCGCGGCGCCGAAAGCCTCGAGGGCCCAGACCTCCATTTCTCCGAAGCGCTGGCCGCCGAACTGGGCCTTACCTCCGAGAGGCTGCTGGGTGATGAGGGAATACGGGCCGATGGAACGGGCGTGCATCTTGTCGTCCACCATGTGGTCGAGTTTGATCATGTAGATTATGCCGACAGTGGCGCTCTGGTCGAACCAGTCGCCGGTTCCGCCGTCGCGGAGGCGGGTCTTGCCGTAGCGGGGCAGGCCGGCCTTGTCGGTGTAGTCGCAGATTTCATCGTTGGAAGCACCGTCGAAGATGGGGGTGCTGAACTTGACGCCGAGTTTGCGGCCGGCCCATCCGAGCACGGTCTCGTAAATCTGGCCCAGGTTCATACGGGAAGGCACGCCCAGCGGGTTGAGCACGATGTCCACGGGAGTTCCGTCCTCGAGGAACGGCATGTCTTCCCTGCGGACAATCTTTGCCACGATACCCTTGTTGCCGTGACGTCCGGCCATCTTGTCACCCACGGTGATCTTGCGCTTCTTGGCGATGTAGACCTTTGCGAGCTGCATCACTCCGTTGGGAAGTTCGTCACCCACCTTGAGCTGGTCCATCTCCCTCTTGCAAATCGCTTCCTCAGCCTTGAGGGTGTTGCAATAGTTGTTGATGAGGTCGCGGATCATGGCGTTGGTGTTGTCCTTCTCGGTGGTCCACTTGCCGGAGTTGATGTTCTTGTAGTCGATGCTGCCGAGAACTTCCGCGGTGAACTTCTTGTCCTTTGCCAGGACTTCCACGCCGTAGAGGTCGTTGATGCCTGCGCTCTTCTTGTTCTTGGTAAGCGTTGCGAGACGCTCCAGGAAGTCGGCGCGCAGCTTCTCGGCCTTGGCCTTGAACTCGTCCTCACGGATCTGGGCACGGGTCTTGGTCTCGTCCTTTGCCTTGCTCTTGCGTCCGGAAACCTTGGCTGCCTTGGCATAGAGGGCGGTCTTGATGACTGTGCCGGAAAGGGACGGATTGGCCTTCAGGGAAGCGTCCTTGACATCGCCGGCGTTGTCGCCGAAGATGGCCTTGAGGAGTTTCTCCTCGGGGGAGGGATCGCTTTCGCCCTTCGGGGTGATCTTGCCTATCATGATGTCACCGGGCTCGATGTGGGCGCCGATGCGCACGATACCGTTCTGGTCGAGGTCCTTGGTGGCGTCCTCGCTGACGTTGGGAATATCGGAAGTGAGCTCCTCTTCGCCGCGCTTGGTGTCGCGCACCTCGGTGAGGTACTCGTCCACGTGGATGGAGGTCATGATGTCGTATTTCACCATCTCCTCGCTCAGCACGATGGCGTCCTCATAGTTGTAGCCCTTCCAGGGCATGAACGCTACCATGAGGTTGCGGCCGAGTGCGAGCTCTCCGCCCTGGGTGGCGTAGCCTTCGGTGAGGACCTGGCCCTTCTCGACCTTGTCGCCCTTGCGGACGATGGGGGTGAGGCAGACACAGGTGCTCTGGTTGGTCCTGCGCCAGATGGGGAGCTTGTAGATGGTCTCTTCCGGTGCGAAGGAGACGAACTTCTCGTCGTCGGTGCGGGCGTACCTGATGCGGATCTCGTTGGCATCCACATAGGTTACCTCGCCCTTGCGCTCGGCAATGTACTGGGTGCGGGAGTCGAGGCAGACCCTCTCTTCGAGGCCGGTGCCCACGATGGGGGATTCGGGCTTGAGGAGCGGGATTGCCTGACGCATCATGTTGGCACCCATGAGGGCGCGGTGCGCATCGTCATGCTCGAGGAACGGGATGAGCGAAGCGGCCACCGAAGCCATCTGGTTGGGGGCTACGTCCATGTAGTTCACCTCTTCCTTGCCTACGACGGGGAAGTCTGCCTCCAGACGGCACTGGATGCGGTCTTCCTGGATGTTGCCGTCGTTGTCCATCTTCACCTTGGCGAGGCTGACGAGCCTGTCTTCCTCTTCTTCGGCGGTCATGTAATGGGTGCCGGAAGCGGTGAGGTTCACCTTGCCGTCCTTCACGTCGCGGTACGGGGTCTCGATGAATCCGAGGCCGTCGATGCGGGCGTAGACGCAGAGGCTGGAGATAAGGCCGATGTTCGGGCCTTCAGGCGACTCGATAGGACAGAGGCGGCCGTAGTGCGTGTAGTGCACGTCGCGGACCTCGAAGCCTGCGCGTTCGCGGGAAAGGCCGCCGGGGCCGAGGGCGCTCAGACGCCTCTTGTGGGTGATTTCGGCAAGAGGATTGGTCTGGTCCATGAACTGGCTCAGCTGGCTGGTTCCGAAGAAGGAATTGATGACGCTGCTGAGAGTCTTGGCGTTGATGAGGTCCACCGGGAGGAACTGCTCGCTGTCGCGGATGTTCATCTTTTCGCGGATGGTGCGGGCCATGCGGGCGAGTCCTACGCTGAACTGGTTGGCAAGCTGCTCGCCCACGGTGCGGACGCGCCTGTTGGACAGGTGGTCGATATCGTCGACGGCGGCCTTGCTGTTGATGAGGCGGACCAGGTACTTTATGATTTCCACGATGTCGTTCGGTTCGAGAACGCGGGTGGAGGGATCGGTGTCCAGACCGAGCTTGCGGTTCAGGCGGTAGCGGCCGACCTCGCCGAGGTCGTACCTCTTTTCGCTGAAGAAGAGCTTGTCTATGACGTCCCTTGCAGTGTTCTCATCCGGCGGTTCCGAATTGCGGAGCTGCTTGTAGATGTAGAACACAGCTTCGAGTTCGGTGTTGGTGGGATCCTTCTGCAGGGTGTTGAAGATGATGGCGTACTCGTTCGAAGACGCCTCGTCTTTCTGGAGAAGGATGGTTGCATCAGTCTTCTTGTCGTATGCGTCGAGGATGGCGGCGATGGTGTCGTCGTCCAGGACGGCGTCCCTCTCCACGAAGGGGATGGTACGCTCAATTTCGATGATTTCTCCGGTATCCTCGTCCTCGAAGTCCTCTTTCCAGGTCTTGAGGACCTTGGCGGCGAGTTTCCTGCCCTCGTTGGCCTTGAGGGACTTCTTGTTTACGGGAACTTCGTCGGCAAGACTGAAGATGTTGATGATATCCTTGTCGGAATCGAAACCGATGGCCCTCAGGAGAGTGGTCACGGGAAGTTTCTTTTTGCGGTCGATGTACGCATACATGACATTGTTGATGTCAGTAGCGAACTCGATCCAGGACCCTTTGAACGGGATTATCCTGGCAGAATAGAGTTTGGTGCCGTTGGCGTGCATGCTCTGGTCGAAGAAGACGCCGGGG
The DNA here is from genome assembly GCA_017551405.1 of Bacteroidales bacterium. Lineage (GTDB taxonomy): Bacteria > Bacteroidota > Bacteroidia > Bacteroidales > UBA932 > Cryptobacteroides. Next base: position 4,701 of record JAFZLP010000035.1, on the reverse strand, counting down.
GACCTGTGAAGCTGCGAGACTATGATGCGCTCGGAGCCGTTGATAACGAATGTGCCCGCAGGGGTCATGTAGGGGATGTCGCCCAGGTAAACGTCCTGGACTTTGGTGTCGAAATCCTCATGATCCTGGTCGGTGCACGAAAGGCGGAGTTTTGCCTTCAGAGGAACTCTATAGGTCAGCCCTCTCTCAAGACACTCTTCAATTGAATACTGCGGAGGATCGATGAAGTAGTCGATGAACTCCAGCTTGTAGCTGTTGCGCGTATCTTCGATGGGGAAAACCTCCTGGAATACCCTGTAGAGACCCTCGTTCTTCCTGTTTTCAGGAGAGGTCTCAAGCTGGAAAAAGTCCTTGAAAGACTTCAGCTGAACCTCCAGGAGGTCGGGATATTCAAGGATTTTCGACGTCGCGAAGTTTATGCGCTTGCCGACAATGGTCTTTTTTGACATTCTGCCTTTTTATGTTAAAACTTTTTATACGGAAAAAAGGTTTAGAGCCTATTATCCCCGGCTCTAAACCTATGTGTTCCCCCAGGTCAGGGGAGGGCGGAAGTTACTTGACTTCAACCTCTGCGCCGGCTTCCTCAAGGGTGGCCTTGAGCTGCTCGGCCTCTGCCTTGGAGACTTTCTCCTTGACGGTCTTGGGAGCTCCGTCAACGAGGTCCTTAGCTTCCTTAAGACCAAGTCCGAGGGCTTCCTTCACGACCTTGATGACCTGAAGCTTAGCCTGGCCGGCATTGGTGAGGATAACGTCGAATTCGGTCTGCTCAGCGGGAGCTGCCTCACCGGCGGCTGCTGCGGGGCCGGCTACTGCAACGGCTGCAGCTGCGGGCTCGATGCCATATTCTTCCTTGAGGACCTTTGCGAGTTCCTGAACGTCTTTCACAGTAAGGTTAACCAACTCTTCTGCAAGTTTCTTTACGTCTGCCATAATTGTAAGTTTTTAAATTGTTATTTATTGTTATGATTATTTTTCTTCGAGGGTCTTCACCACGCCGGCGATAGTCTGGGGAGCGCTCTGGAGGGCGCTGATGACGTTGCGCATCGGGCTCTGGAGCAGAGCGACGATATCGGCGATGAGTTCTTCCTTGCTCTTGATGGAAACGAGCTCTTCGAGCCTGTCTGCACCGATGAATGCGCATTCCTGCACATAGGCGCCCTTAAGCTGGGGCTTGCCTTCCTTCGCCCACTTCTTGATGAGTTTGGCGGGGGTGCTGGGATTCTCGCAGAACATGATGGCGGTGTTTCCCACAAGAGTGGCTTCGAGGGCCTTCAGTTCCTCGTTTTCGGAGGCCTTGAGCACGTGCGCGAAGAGGGTGTTCTTCACGACCTCGAGCTTGATGCCTTCGCCGAAGCATTCGCGGCGTAGCTTGGAGGTCTGGCCTGCGTTGAGTCCTGCAATGTCCGTAACGTAGAAGTTGGGATACTGCTTGATTTCAGCTGCTAAGCTGTCAATGATCTGAGCTTTGAGTTCTTTTTTCATAGTATCCTTTCCTATTTGTTATCGGCATTGTTGAGGAATGCCTTGAGGTCCACTTTGACGCCGGGGCTCATGGTGGTGCAGATGGCTGCGCTCTTCATGTAGGTGCCCTTGAGAGCCTGGGGTTTGAGCTTGGAGATAGCGTTCAAAACCTCGGCGGCGTTCTGATAAATCTGTTCCGGGGTGAAGGAGATCTTGCCGATTCCGCAGTGCACGATACCGGCCTTGTCTACCTTGAAGTCGATCTTACCGCCCTTGACGTCCTTGACAGCGTTGCCGATTTCCATGGTAACGGTGCCGGTCTTGGGGTTCGGCATGAGGCCGCGGGGACCGAGGATGCGTCCGAGGGCGCCGACCTTGGCCATAACGGAAGGAGTACAGACGATGACGTCGATGTCGGTCCATCCGCCCTTGATTTTCTCCACGTAGTCGTCGAGGCCTACATAGTCTGCGCCGGCAGCCTTGGCTTCCGCTTCCTTGTCGGGGGTGCAGAGTGCGAGAACACGCACTACCTTACCGGTACCGTTGGGAAGGGTGACAACGCCACGGATCATCTGGTTGGCCTTGCGGGGATCAACTCCCAGATTGCAGGAGAGTTCCACGGTAGAGTCGAACTTTGCGAATGATATTTCCTTCAAAAGAGCGCAGGCTTCTGAAAGAGTATAAAGCTTGGAATGGTCGTATTTGGCCTTGACTTCCTTCTGATTCTTTGTAATCTTGCTCATATGCCTGTTCTTTTAAATGTCTTTGGGGAATTCGCCGGAGACGGTGATACCCATGCTGCGTGCAGTACCTGCGACCATCCTCATAGCGGATGCGAGGGTGAAACAGTTGAGGTCGGGCATCTTGTCCTGGGCAATGGCCTTCACCTGATCCCAGGTGACGGAGGCCACTTTCTTACGGTTGGGCTCGCCTGAAGCCTTGCTGAGTTTGGCGGCTTCCTTGAGCGATACAGCCACCGGCGGCTGCTTCACCTCGAAGGAGAAGGACTTGTCGGAGTAGACGGTGATGACTACGGGGAGAACCTTTCCAGCCTGGGCCTGAGTCTTGGCGTTGAACGCCTTGCAGAAGTCCATGATGTTAAGGCCCTTGCTACCGAGAGCCGGTCCTACCGGAGGTGCGGGATTTGCTGCTCCGCCTTTGATCTGGAGCTTAATGAATCCGGTAACTTCTTTTGCCATTTTGAATTATTCTTTTGTTACTTGTGTAAAGCTGAGTTCGAGCTGCGTCTTTCGTCCGAAGATCACGACGATGACTTTGATCTTGCTCCTGTCTTCGAGGATTTCGTCCACAGTGCCGTTGAATCCGCTGAACGGGCCGTCGGTAATCTTCACGGATTCACCGACTTCGTAGTTCACCAGGGTTTCGGCCGCTATGTCCGCGTTCTTGTCCTGACCGCCCAGAATGCGCTGGACCTCTTCCTCGCGGAGAGGAACAGGTATCCTTTCGAACTGGGTGCCGGTTGCGTTGGTTGCCTTCTTTTCAGAGAGGAAACCGGACATTCCGGGTACGTTGTTGCGGATTATGTTCTCGAGCTTCGGGGTAAGTACGGCCTGGATAAGGACATAGCCGGGGAAAAGCAGTTTGTCCACAGCTTTCCTCTTGCCGTTCTTGGTTACAATCTCGGGTTTGGTAGGAACGAGCACCTGCCCGACCTCATCCCCGATTCCGCTGCGTTCTATCTCTTTCTTGAGATATTCCATGGCCTTGTTCTCCTTCCCGCCCGCAGTTCGCAGGACATACCATTTCATGTCGCTCATTGCAGGAAGGTTACAGAGTATAGATCAAGGTCATCAGATGCTGGAAGACGAAATCGATTATGGCAAGCCCGATAGCAAGGATTACGGTGCTAACCAGCACAAGCAGAGCGGAGCTCTGAAGCTTCTGCCAGGTAGGCCACGTAGTCTTGTGCACAAGCTCTACATAACACTCTTTCAAGTAATTGATAAACTTTCTCATCTTTACATTTAATGGACGTTCCAGTTGGAAGCTTGGAGGAGCGTCGAATTAAACACTATCAAATCGTAACCTTTGATATTGGCAGGGGAAGCAGGAATCGAACCCACATAGACGGTTTTGGAGACCGCTGAACTACCATTGTTCTATTCCCCTAAAAGAGGAGGGCGCCTCTAGAATGCACCCTCCTTCGGGATCAGCACCTTGAGATTAGTCAAGGACCTTGATCACCTGGCCGGCGCCGACGGTACGGCCGCCTTCGCGGATAGCGAAGCGAACGCCTTCGTCAAGAGCAACAGCGGTGATGAGCTTGACATCGATCTCGACGTTGTCGCCGGGCATAACCATCTCGACTCCTGCGGGGAGGGTGATTTCGCCGGTAACGTCAAGGGTGCGGATGAAGAACTGCGGGCGATACTTGTTGTGGAACGGAGTATGACGGCCGCCTTCTTCTTTCTTAAGGACGTAGATCTGGCCGAGGAAGTGCTCGTGCGGCTTGGTGGAGCCGGGCTTGCAGACAACCTCACCACGCTTTACATCCTTCTTGTCGACGCCGCGGAGGAGAAGACCTACGTTGTCACCAGCCTCACCCTGCGGGAGAAGTTTGCGGAACATCTCGACGCCGGTGCAAACGGTGGCCCTGGGCTTCTCGGTGAAACCTACGAGCTCGACGGGATCGTTGACGTGGATGGTACCCTTCTCGATACGGCCGGTAACTACGGTACCGCGACCGGTGATGGAGAAGATGTCCTCGATAGGCATGAGGAACGGCTTTTCGTTCTCACGTACGGGGATGGGAATGTACTCGTCAACAGCATTCATGAGTTCCATGACCTTGTCTTCCCACTCGGGTTCGCCGTTGAGGGCGCCGAGAGCGGAACCACGGATGACGGGAGCGTTGTCGCCGTCGAAGTCGTACTTGCTGAGGAGGTCGCGTACTTCCATCTCGACGAGGTCGAGCATTTCGGGATCGTCAACGAGGTCGACCTTGTTCAGGAAGACGACGATCTTAGGTACGTTCACCTGCTTTGCGAGAAGCACGTGCTCGTTGGTCTGGGGCATCGGGCCGTCGGTAGCGGCGACCACGAGGATTGCACCGTCCATCTGGGCGGCACCGGTAACCATGTTCTTTACATAGTCGGCGTGACCCGGGCAGTCTACGTGTGCGTAGTGACGCTTCTCGGTTTCGTACTCGACGTGTGCGGAGTTGATGGTGATACCGCGCTCCTTCTCTTCGGGGGCGTTGTCGATCTGGTCGAAGGACTT
>JAFZLP010000191.1 GCA_017551405.1 Bacteroidales bacterium | reverse complement strand
GTGCCGATCACGGTGCCGAGCCCCGCGGCCTTGAAACTCCACGGGAACAGGTCTCCGTCGGATGCGCTGTACTTGTTGACCAGCAGCACCTTAGGCCCGGTGTGAGTGCCGTCGGGAGTGGTGCCGGTCATAGTGGAACCGCGGCTCATGGTGAGACGGTAGGCCTTGCGCTGCAGGCGCTCTATGAGCATCGGGGAGATGTTGCCGCCGCCGTTCTCACGGTCGTCGATGATGAGGGCCTCCTTGTCGAGCTGCGGATAGTAGTAGCGGGCGAACTCCTCGAGCCCTTCCGGACCCATGTCGGGAACATAGATGTATCCCACCTTGCCACCTGACTTCTCGTTCACCACCTTGATGTTGTTCTGCACCCATTCGTAGTGGTAGAGCGGGTATTCGTCCTTTATGGGCTTGACTATCACCTTCTTGCCGCCTTCGGCAGCCTTGGTGTTGACGGTGAGCTCGGTGAGCACGCCGGCCTTTCCGACGAGCATGCTGTAGATGTTGGCCACGCCCTTGGTGGACACTCCGTCCACGGCGGTGATGTAATTGCCTTCGGCTACGCCGATACCGGGCTCCTCAAACGGCGAGCGCAGGCTTTCGCTGTACTTCGCGCCGTGCAGGATGCGGTCGATGCGGAAGAATCCGCTCTTGTCCTTCGAGAGTTCGGCGCCGAGAAGTCCCATGTCTGAACGCGGAGCCTTGGGGTAATCGCCGGGATTCACATAGGCATGGCCGCAGGCCAGTTCGGAGATGAGCCCGCCGATTACGTAGTTGAGGTCGAGCCTCGTCTTAACGTACGGAAGGAGCTGCGAATACTTGTCTTTCAGCGCGTTCCAGTCGCGTCCATGCATGTTCTCGAGGTAGAACCCGTCGCGGAAGGCGCGCCATACGTCGTCGTAGATCTCAGGCCATTCCTGGCTGTAATCCACCGTCGCCACCATGTTGGACAGGTCTATGCTGCCTTCGGCATGGATCTTCGGTCCGAGTGTGACAGCGGAGATGCCGGAGCCGCCTGCACCCGGTCCGCCGGGCATCGGACCGCCCGGCATCGGGCCGCGACCGCGGCCGCCTCCCATGAGGAGGGCCTTCTTGTCTCCGTAACGGTACATCAGCATGCCGTCGGCGCAGTCTTCGCTCTTTTTGGTCTTGAAATCGAACACCTTGGTGCCGCCGCGGCCGCCGTACCAGATCTTGCTGCCGTCGCAGTAATAGTTATAGGAGCTGCCGATGGGAAGCTTGATGATGCGCTCGTTAAGGCCGTCGACATCCACCTTGACGTCCACGGCGGGCTTTTCAGGCTTTTCGGGCTTGTCCGCCTTGTCTGGAGCGGGCTTGCCGCCCTTGGCCTCGGGCGCAGGGCCCTTCTTGTCCGGAGCAAAGCCGGGAACATCGCCGCGCGGGCCCTTGGGCGCATCTTCCGACATTCCGTCGGTAGCCATCAGCGGGGACGGGGTGTCCTTTGAGAGGATGCACATGTACACGGCGCCCATGTTGGTGAAGGAGTAGTTCCACTCGATCTGGCTGTACTGCGGGTTGAGTTCGGTCTGGGCGGTGAACAGCAGATACTTTCCGTCGGAGCTGAAACTCGGGTTCGAGGAGTCGTTCCAGTAGTCCGTAACCGGATACTCCTTGCCGTTCGCCATATTGTAGAGATAGAGGATATTCAGCTGATTGTCAGCTGGTTTGGAGTAGGAGAGCCACTTGCCGTCGGGCGAGATGGCGACACCCCTGAATTCGGAACGGGGGTTCTCCAGAAGCGTGCGCCTGGCCCCGCTCGCGGGATCCACCTCCACCACGCGGTTCTTCCTGTCGGTGTAGAGGATGTGCTTGCTGTCGGGCATCCACTGGAGGCTGCGGATATAGGTGTCGCTGCCGCTGGTAAGCTGCCTGGCCTCTCCGCCCTTCTCCACGTCGTAGAGATAGATTTCGGTTTCACCGGAAGCGTCCCCTATCCAGGCGATATGCTTGCCGTCCGGGCTCCAGTCGGCTCCGCGGTCATTGGAACCGGGGCTGCGGGAGATGTTGCGGGTGACGCCTGCCGCCACCGGCACGTCGAACACTTCGCCGCGCGCCGTTACCGCCACCCTGCGGCCGTCGGGAGAGAGGGAGTAGTTCCTGGCGTTCTTGTCCAATTTCTTCTGCTCCGTGCGGGCGTACTGAAGGTCGGATGCGAGGGTGACGTGCACCTGCTCGGCCTTTTTTGTGGCGGGATCCAGCTTGTAGATGTATCCGCCGTTCTCGAAGACTATGTGCTTGCCGTCGGTGCTGGGGAACTTGACGTCGAAGTCCTTGAAATCCGTGACCTTGGAGGTCGCGCCGCTCTTGGTGTCATATACGAAGAGGTTCATGCGCATGTCGCGGTCGGACGCGAAGAATATCTCGTTTCCTATCCACATCGGGAAGATGTCCTGGGCGTCGTTGGAGGTGACGTTCCTGACGCTCTTGCCGTCGTAGATCCATACGTCGTCGGCCATGCCGCCGCGATAGTACTTCCAGGTGCGGAACTCGCGCATCACGCGGTTGTAGGCAAGTTTCTTACCGTCAGCGGAATAGCTGCACCAGCCGCCCTCGGGAAGGGGAATCTCCTCGGGCATGGCGCCGTCGGGCGAAACCTTCCAGAGCTTGCCGGGGAAGCCGCTGCCGATGCGGTTGCGGAAGACTATGTACTTGCCGTCGGGGGTCCATCCCATCACGATGTTATTGGGGCCCATGCGGTCGCCCATGTCGTCGCGGGCGTTGGTGGAAGTGTACGTAACCCTCCTGGGTTCACCGCCTTCGGCCGGAATCACATAGACTTCCCGGTTGCCGTCGTATTCGGCGGTGAAGGCTATGGTTCGGCCGTCGGGGGAGTAGTGGGCGAAGGCCTCATAGCCGATGTGGGAAGTGAGCCTCCGGGCCATTCCGCCAGCTGCCGGAACCGTGTAAAGGTCGCCGGCGTAGGTAAAGGCGATTTCTTTTCCGTTGGTGGCGGGGAAGCGCAGCAGCCTGGCCTCTTCGGCCTGGATGTGGATGCCCGCAAACAGAGTCAGTGCGATAAGCAGGAATTTTTTCATATGCATGGTGATAGTGTGTGTTTTCCGATTGATAAAAATACGCAAATAAATTGGTAACTTGCGAAAAATACTGAAAAGAATGAAAAAACTCTTGATGCCGCTGCTGGCGGTCCTCCTTCTCGCCGGCTGCCAGGACAGGGAAAAGCAGGCCCTGGATTTCCTTTATAAATATATGCCCCTTGCAGACAGCACCGACTACAGCGAGGAATTCTTCAAGGCGCAGGTCCACCAGACCTTCGTCACCCGCGAGGAGATGCCCTGGGGCAAGGACGTGCCCGAGCTGCTGTTCAAGCACTTCGTGCTGCCCCTGAGGGTGAACAACGAGAGTCTCGACTCGGCCCGCATCGTCTTCTACCGCGAGCTCAAGCCGCGCGTGGAGAATCTCTCCATGAAGGAGGCCATCCTGGAAGTGAACCACTGGTGCCACGAGAAGGTCACCTACCAGCCCTCTGACGGCCGCACTTCCGCCCCGCTGGCGCTGGTGAAGACGAGCCTCGGCCGCTGCGGCGAAGAGAGCACGTTCTGCGTCACCGCCCTGCGCTCAGTGGGCATCCCGGCCCGCCAGGTGTACACCCCGCGCTGGGCGCATACCGACGACAACCATGCCTGGGTAGAGGCCTGGGCGGACGGCAAATGGTGGTTCCTGGGGGC
>JAFZLP010000190.1 GCA_017551405.1 Bacteroidales bacterium | reverse complement strand
GGTTTCGTACTCGATGTGAGCGGTGTTGATGGTGATACCACGCTCTTTCTCCTCGGGAGCGTTGTCGATGGAGTCGAATGAACGGATTTCAGAAAGACCCTGCTTTGCCAGAACCTGGGTGATGGCAGCGGTCAGAGTGGTCTTACCATGGTCAACGTGGCCGATGGTACCGATGTTAACGTGAGGTTTGGTCCTCTGGAATGTTTCTTTTGCCATAATATTATGATAGTTTAAAGTTTTCCTAAACTCACAAAAAAATAGAGCCGATGATGGGATTTGAACTCATGACCTCATCCTTACCAAGGATGCGCTCTACCCCTGAGCTACATCGGCTGAAATATTTCGAGCGGAAAACGAGGTTCGAACTCGCGACCCTCAGCTTGGAAGGCTGATGCTCTACCAACTGAGCTACTTCCGCGTTTTCTGCGAAAACGCGCTAATTTCGGCGGCGCTTCGGCATAAGAGTGAACTCTTCTGCGCTCAGCTTGCACGAAATTTCCGCAATGCTTCGCATTTGTGGGCAAGGATGGGTTCGAACCACCGTAGGCGTAAGCCGGCAGATTTACAGTCTGCTCCGATTGACCACTCCGGCACTTGCCCTTGACAGCGATGCGCTTTTGGCACAGAGTCGAGCCGATGGGGGGATTCGAACCCTCGACCCCGAGATTACAAATCACGTGCTCTGGCCGGCTGAGCTACATCGGCTGATGTATATTTCAAGCCCTTTGAAAAAGGGACTGCAAAGATAGACATTATTTAGGAATCTCCAAAAAATTCTCTAAAAAATTTGTAAGAGATTTTTTATCGATTCCTGCAGCAGTCCTCTGGGCGCTCTGTGAGGCATGTCTGATGAACTCGTCGGGAATGCCTGCGCCCTTAATATCAATGAGATGTCCCTTTGATGCCATGTACTCCGTGACGGCCCCGAAAAGCCCGCCGCTTAGGCATCCGTCCTCTACCGTCAATATATGCGTATATGCGCGCGCGATGTGCTCCAGGGCCTCTTCGTCGAGGGGCTTCAGGAAGCGGAAGTCGTAGACTCCCACCCTGCCCGGGAACTCCGCCGCCGCCTCGAGGGCGCGGTTGACGCACGGCCCCAGGCCGATCACGGCCACCGTGTCGCCTTCGAGCAGGCATTCGGCCTTGCCGACCGGAAGCTCAGTGAACGGGGCGTCCCTCCACGGGGTGCCTTCGCCGCAGCCGCGCGGGTAGCGGATGATGAAGGGGCCTCCGCTCCTGCGGAGAGCCGTATACATGAGGTTCTTCAGTTCGGTTTCGTTGCGCGGGGCGCTGATGGTCATGCCCGGTATGGACCTGTATGCCGCGAGGTCGAACGCCCCCTGGTGCGTGGCGCCGTCTTCGCCCACGAGGCCGGCCCTGTCGAAGCAGAAGGTGACGTTCAGGTTCTGCAGGGCCACATCGTGTATTATCTGGTCGTACGCCCTCTGCGAGAAGGAGGAGTATATATTGCAGAAAGGCTTGAGCCCGCCTGCCGCAAGGCCCGCCGAGAAGGTGACGGCATGCTCTTCTTCGATGCCCACGTCGAAGAAACGGCCGGGATACTTTTCGCCGAAAACGGTCATGCCGCACCCGGAAGCCATGGCGGGAGTTACGCCCACGACCGTGGCATCCTGTTCCGCGAGTTCGCAGAGGACCTGCCCGAAGACGTCCTGATAGCGGTCCGCCGGCCTCGGGCCGGGGAGCCTTTCGCCTGTTTCGGGATTGAACCTGCCGGGGGCGTGCCATACCACGGGATCGGCTTCGGCTGCTGCATAGCCCTTCCCCTTCTTGGTGACGCAGTGCAGCACCCTGGGGCCCTTGAGCCGTTTTATCCTCGCGAGGGCGTTCACCACCTGCTCTATGTCGTTGCCGTCGATGAGGCCGAAGTAGCGCAGGCCGAGCGACTCGAAATAGTCGCCTCCGGTGTCCTTCACCACCCACGACTTCAGGCTGCGGATGCCGGTCTGGATGGAATGCCTCAGCCCGCGCTCGCCGAGCCCTTCCCACACCTTGTTCTTGAAGGTGTTGTAGCGGTTGGAGGTGGTGAGCTTGAGCAGATGGTTATGGAGCCCCCCGTGGGGCATATCTATGCTCATCTCGTTGTCGTTCACGATGATGAGGAGGTCGAGGTCGCTGTCTCCCAAGTTGTTGAGGCCCTCGTAGGCGAGGCCTCCGGTGAGGGCGCCGTCGCCGATGAGCGCCACCACCTTGTCTTTCCTGCCGCTGAGCTTCGCGGCTTCGGCCAGCCCCATGGCTGCCGATATGGAGGTGGAGGAATGGCCGGTTCCGAAGGCGTCGTACGGGCTTTCATCGATGCGGGGGAAGCCGCTGAGGCCGCCCTCGGTGCGGAGGGTCCTGAAGGCTTCGCGGCGGCCGGTGAGGATCTTGTGGGCGTAGGCCTGGTGTCCCACGTCGAAGACTATCTTGTCGCACGGGGCGTCGAACACGTAGTGGAAACCCACGATGAGCTCCACCGCGCCGAGGCTGGAGGCCAGATGGCCCGGATTGGATGAACAACACTCCACGATGTACTGCCTGAGCTCGCTGCAGAGCAGGCGGAGCTGGTCGATGCTGAGGGTTTTCAGGTCTGCGGGAGTGTTTATGTGGTCCAGAATGCTGTACATCGCATGCAGTTTGAGTAGACAAAGGTACGATTTTATTTCGATTATTCTTAAACCCGGTTGATTGTTGCGGGATTTGTGCTAATTTTGTCTACCGTTTCGAAATAAATGAAACTAAATACTGCAACTATGACTGAAACCGTTAAGAAAACCCTGCGCGACTCCGCAGCGATGCGCTGGACAGCCCTGCTGCTCCTGGCCCTCGCCATGTTCTGTTCGTACATCTTCATGGACATCCTGTCCCCGATCAAGGACCTGATGCAGGAGACCCGTGGCTGGGATTCCACTGCATTCGGAACGATGCAGGGCTCTGAGGTGTTCCTCAATGTGTTCGTGTTCTTCCTGATCTTTGCGGGCATCATCCTGGACAAGATGGGCGTGCGCTTCACCGCCGTCCTGTCCGCCGGCGTGATGCTCGTGGGCGCCTGCATCAAGTGGTTCGCCGTGAGCGAATCCTTCATGGGCAGCGGCCTGGAGACCTGGTTCACCAATAACCTTAATTATATCCCGCTCTTCGATGAGCTGGGCGTGTCGCCGTTC
>JAFZLP010000034.1 GCA_017551405.1 Bacteroidales bacterium | reverse complement strand
ATCCTCAAATACTTCCCCATGCCCGACTACAAGGTGGCGATAGTCCACGGGCAGCAGACCAACGAGGTGAAGAACTTCAACATGAAGGCCTTCGCCGAAGGCCGCGCCAACATATTGGTTTCCACCACGGTGATCGAGGTGGGCGTGGACGTTCCCAACGCCAGCGTCATGGTGATCGAAAGCTCCCAGCGCTTCGGCCTCAGCCAGCTGCACCAGCTGCGCGGCCGCGTGGGGCGCGGCGCCGACGAATCGTTCTGCGTGCTGGTGTACGACTTCAAGACCAGCAAGGAGGCCCGCGAAAGGCTGGAGCTGATGTGCCGCACCAACGACGGCTTCGAGATTGCCGAGGAAGACATGAAGATGCGCGGTCCCGGAGACCTCGAAGGCACCCAGCAGAGCGGCCTGCCCATCAACCTGGCGATAGCCTCCCTCGCCCGCGACGGCGTGCTGCTGAACGAAGCCCGGGCCGTGGCGGAGAAGGTACTGGAAGCCGACCCGCTGCTCGAAGACAGACGCAACCTTCTGCTGGTAAAGGAATTACGAAAAGACAAATACGACATAAAAGACTACAGCAAAATCAGTTGATATGAAACAAACCAAATTAATCGCCGCCGCCCTCGTGCTGGCGACAATCTGTGGATGCATGAAAAAAGAAGATGAAAGCGGCTACGTAGGGCCGCAGAACGTAACCATCACCGACGGTGTCATGACCCCCGAGGTGATGCTCTCGCTCGGGCGCCTGAGCGATCCCCAGCTCTCCCCCGACGGCACCAAGGTGCTCTACGGCGTAAGCTACCAGAGCATAGCCGACAACAAAAGCTGCAGGAACCTCTACCTGAGCAATCTCGACGGAAGCGGCAAGGTGCAGCTCACCCGCTACGCGAAGAGCGTGAACTGCGCCCGCTGGATGCCTGACGGAAAGGCCATCCTCTTCGTCCAGGGCGGCCAGATCTGGAAGGCTCCCTTCAGCGGCGGCAAGCTGGGCAAGAAGGTGAAGATCAGCGACATCCCCGCAGGGGTGAGCGAATTCGCCATCTCCCCGGACGGCAAGCAGATAATGTACATCTCCACCATTCATTCCGCGGTGGAGACCCCTGCCGACACGGGTCTCGACAAGGCTCAGGCCTATGCCACCGAAGACCTCATGTACCGCCACTGGGACCACTGGGTGACCGAAATCCCCCGCACCTACGTGGCTGAGCTGAGCGACAACATCACTCCGGAAAAGTCCACCGACATCCTCGGCACTGACGAGCTCTTCGAGCTTCCCACCGAGCCTTTCGGAGGCATCGAGCAGCTCTGCTGGGCTCCCGACAGCAGGCACATTGCCTACTCCTGCCGCAAGCTCACCGGAAAGCGCTACGCATTCAGCACCGACACCGAGATCTACATCTATGACATGGTCTCCGGAAGCACCGTGCAGATTCCCATGCATGGCGGTTACGACACCGATCCGGTGTGGGCTCCCGACGGCAAGCACCTTGCCTGGATAAGCATGCCGCGCGACGGCTACGAGGCTGACCAGCAGAGGCTTATGGTCTGCGACGTAGACCTCTCCACCCCCGAGTCGCCGGTAGTCTCCGGCATCCGCAGGCTCGGAGAAGACTTCGACCACGACTGCGCCGGCATAGTTTGGAACGGCAACGACGAGATCTATTTCAACGCCCTCATGAACGAGGCGGTGCAGAGCATTTTCCGCACCGGTCTCGACGGCAAGGTGGAGCGTCTCACCCCGGGCGACTGGTGGAACGACTTCGGCTCTCCCTGGGCCATCAAGTCAACGGAACAGGGCACAGAGCTCTACTGCACCTACATGTCGCTCAACTTCCCCACCGAGCTGGTGAAGGTCACCCTTCCCGCGCAGGGAGAACCCTCCTTCGAGCCCGTCTCGCACGAGAACGACGCCATCTTCGCGCAGCTCGACACCCCCACCTGCGAGAGCAGGCAGATCCGCACCGTCGACGGCAAGAGCATGCAGACCTGGGTGATGTATCCCCCGAAGTTCGACAAGAGCAAGGTCTATCCCGCCATCACCATAGTTCTCGGCGGCCCGCAGGGCTCCAACAGCCAGGACTGGAGCTACCGCTGGTGCTACCGCCTGATGGCGCAGCAGGGCTACATCGTAGTGATGCCAAACCGCCGCGGCACCACCGCCTTCGGCCAGGAATGGAAGGAGGAGATCAGCGGCGACTACATCGGCCTCAACATGCAGGACTATCTCTGCGCCGCCAGGGAGCTCAAGGCTGAGCCCTTCGTGGGCAAGATGGCCTGCTGCGGCGCGTCCTACGGCGGCTACAGCGCCTACTACCTGATGGGCATACACGGTGACGTCTTCGACTGCTTCGTGTCGCATGCCGGCATCTTCGACGAGGCCGGGCTCTGGTTCACCACCGAGGAGATGTGGTTCCCGAACTTCGACAACGGCGGCTTGCAGATCGCATCTTTCGCCGACGACCTCACCATGGGCAAGAACATAGGCAAGACCGGCGAGAACGCATGGGGCGGCATAGCCCAGGCCGGCGCTCCCTACAGCAGCGCTCCCAAGGCAGTGCGCCACTACACCAATTCGCCGAAGGACGGCATCCAGAAATGGCATACCCCCATCCTGTGCATCCACGGCGGCATGGACTT
>JAFZLP010000189.1 GCA_017551405.1 Bacteroidales bacterium | reverse complement strand
GGCTACACCCTCCTCCTGGTGATCATCTATCGTCTCGGGTGCTTCATCGTGCTCCCGGGCATCGATGCCACCATGCTTGCAAAGCTCCAGAGCGCTACTTCTCAAGGTCTCGTAGGCCTTCTGAACATGTTCTCCGGCGGTGCCATGGGCAACGCTTCCATCTTCGCGCTCGGTGTGATGCCGTACATCTCGGCATCCATCGTGGTTCAGCTCCTCGGAATGTTCGTACCCTACTTCCGCAAGCTTCAGACGGAAGGCGAAAGCGGCCGCCAGAAGATGAATCAGATCACCAGGTATCTCACCATCCTGATCATCTGCATCCAGGGCCCCGCTTACATCGCTTCCCTTCACAGCCAGATCCCCGCTCAGGCATTCGTGGCGGTCAACGCCCTCGGATGGAGCAACTTCATGTACAACATGGTGGCCACCGTCATCATCATGGCCGGCTCCATGTTTGTCATGTGGCTCGGTGAGCGCATCACTGACCGCGGCATCGGCAACGGTATCTCCCTCATCATCATGATAGGTATCGTGGCCCGTCTGCCTTACGCCCTCATTGCCGAGTTCGGCGAGAAGTTCTCCACCACCACCAGCGGCGGTGCGCTCTTCTTCGTTGTGGAACTGCTCATATGGTTCTTCGTAATCGTAGCGGCAGTCGCCCTCGTACAGGCAGTCCGCAGGGTTCCCGTCCAGTATGCCAAGAGGGTTGTCGGAAACCGCCAGTACGGCGGCGTCCGCCAGTACATTCCCCTCAAGATCAACGCCGCGGGCGTTATGCCTATCATCTTCGCCCAGGCCCTGATGCTCTTCCCGCTGCTGTTCTCCCGCTGGGATGCAACGCGCGGGCTCGCTGCCACGCTCAGCAACTATACCGGTTTCTGGTATAACTTCATATTCTTTGTTCTCATCATCATCTTCACCTACTTCTACACTGCGGTAACCATCAATCCTACCCAGATGGCGGAAGACATGAAGCGCAATGGTGGGTTCATCCCGGGTGTGAAGCCTGGCAAGAAGACCGTGGAATACCTCGACAACATCATGTCCAAGGTTACCCTCCCCGGCTCCATCTTCCTGGGCATCATCGCAATTCTGCCTGCTTTCGCGATTCTTCTGGGAGTCAACAACCAGTTCGCAAGCTTCTTCGGCGGCACCTCGCTGCTGATCCTTGTGGGCGTTGTCCTGGATACGCTTCAGCAGATAGAGAGTTACCTGCTCATGCGTCACTACGACGGCCTTATGAAGACCGGCCGTCTGAGCGGACGTTCGGGCATGTAGAGATCCTTGAAATTTCGAAGCAAGATGGTTAAGCCCAAGACCGAGGAAGAAATAGAGTTGATGCGCGAGAATGGTATTCTCGTGTCAAAGACTCTCGCCGAAGTGGGCAAGGCTGTGGCTCCCGGCGTCTCAACCAAAGAGTTGAGCCGCATAGCCGAAACCTTCATCCGCGACAACGGCGCAATTCCTTCTTCTCTCGGTTTCGAGGGCTTCCCCGCGGCAATATGCACCTCGGTGAACGATGTGGTCGTGCACGGTATTCCGTCCGACGAACCCCTCAAGGAGGGCGACATCGTCACCGCGGACATAACCACTTTGTACAAAGGGTACAGCGGCGATTCGGCGTACACTTTCCCCGTCGGGGAAGTGTCGCCTGAAACCCGCCGCCTGCTCGATGTCACAAAGGCCTCGCTCTACAAGGGCATAGAGGCAGCCGTGGCTGGCGCCCGTGTCGGCGATATCGGACACGCGGTGCAATCGTACGTCGAGTCATTCGGTTATTCCGTAGTCCGCGAACTCGAGGGCCACGGAATCGGCAAGGGGATGCACGAAGACCCCGGAGTCCCGAATTTCGGGCTCCCGGGCCGCGGCCCCAAGCTGATTGAAGGAATGACCATATGCATCGAGCCCATGGTCATAGCCGGCGGCAGGAGTGTGTACCTGGACCGTAACGGCTGGAGCGTTCACAGCGCAGACCGGAGCAACACTGCACATTACGAACTTATGGTTGTTGTCCGTAAAGGCCGTGCCGAGCAGCTGTCGACCTTCGAGTTTATCGAGAAAGATCCCGCAATCAAATTTTAAAGCAATATTTTAATGTCTAAACAAGTAGCAATAGAACAGGACGGAAAGGTCATCGAGACCCTTCCAAACGCGATGTTCAAGGTCGAGCTTGAGAACGGTCACGTACTTCTCTGCAACATTTCAGGGAAGATGCGCATGCACTTTATCCACATCCTTCTGGGCGACAGGGTTAAGGTTGAAATATCTCCTTACGATTTGACCAAGGGAAGAATATCTTTCAGATACAAATAAAATCCAATCGATATGAAAGTCAAGACATCCATCAAGAAGCGCAGCGAAGATTGCAAGATTGTAAGGCGCAAAGGCCGTCTCTACGTAATCTGCAAGAAGAACCCCAAGTTCAAGATGCGCCAGGGTTAATAAATTGTATAACAATAAATTACAGATAAATTATGGCAAGAATAGCCGGTGTTGATTTACCCAACAACAAAAGAGGAGATGTGGGACTGACCTACATCTACGGTATCGGCCGCAGCAGGGCGAGGCAGATCCTCGACAAGTGCGGCATCGACAGCGCCATCAAGTGTGGGGACTGGGACGACGCCCAGACCGCAGCCATCCGTGCTGAGGTATCGGATTATCGCATCGAAGGCGAGCTCCGCACCACCGTCCAGATGAACATCAAGCGATTGATGGACATTGGTTGCTATCGCGGAATCCGCCATCGTCTCGGACTCCCCGTACGCGGCCAGAGCACCAAGAACAATGCCCGCACCCGCAAGGGCAAGAAGAAGACCGTTGCCAACAAGAAGAAGGCGACCAAGTAACAGACCCCAAGAATTATGGCAAAGAAAACTACAACATCCAAGAGGGTTGTCAAGGTAGATGCATATGGCGAAGCCCATATCACTTCTACTTTCAACAACGTGATCGTCACTCTGGCCAACGGCCAGGGCCAGGTCATCAGCTGGAGCTCCGCCGGAAAATGCGGTTTCAGGGGTTCCAAGAAGAACACCCCGTATGCTGCCCAGATGGCCGCTGAGGACGCAAGCAAGACTGCTTACGACGCCGGCCTCCGCAGGGTCAAGGTATACGTGAAAGGTCCCGGTGCCGGTCGTGAAAGCGCAATCCGCACCATCAACAATGCAGGCATCATAGTTTCCGAGATCATCGACGTCACCCCGATGCCGCACAACGGTTGCAGACCCAAGGGCCGTCGTAAAGTTTAACTCTTAAAAGTACAGTTACCATGGCAAGATACACAGGTCCAACCACCAAGATAGCCCGCAAGTTCGGTGAACCCATCTACGGGGCTGACAAGAATTTCGAAAAGAGGAACTATCCTCCGGGACAGCACGGTCTCGCCGCAAAGCGCAAGAAGACCAAGGAGTACGGCACCCAGCTCGCTGAAAAGCAGAAGGTCAAGTACATGTACGGAGTTCTGGAGCGCCAGTTCCACAACACCTACGACAAGGCTTCCCGCATGGCCGGCCTGAAGGGTGAGAACCTCATCCTTCTCCTTGAGAGCCGCCTCGACAACGTAGTATACCGTCTCGGTATCGCTCCCACCAGGGCCGCTGCCCGCCAGCTGGTGAACCATCACCACATCACCCTCAACGGCAAGGTTTGCAGCATTCCTTCCACCAGGGTCATGGCAGGCGACATCGTAGCCGTACGTGAGCGTTCCAAGAGCCTCGAGGTCATCCAGGCAAGCGTTGCTTCCGCAAGCAAGTACTCCTGGCTTGAGTTCGACGCCAAGGCCCTCTCCGGCAAGTTCCTGAATCTCCCCGCAAGGGCTGACATTCCCGAGAACATCAACGAGCAGCTCATCGTCGACCTTTACTCCAAATAACGTTTAACACCTCGCATCATGGCAATCTTAGCATTTCAAAAACCCGACAAGGTGATAATGCTCGAAGGCACCAATACGGTCGGCCGCTTTGAGTTCAGGCCCCTTGAGCCCGGCTACGGTCAGACTATAGGCAATGCTCTCCGCCGCATTCTCCTTGCTTCACTGGAAGGTTTTGCCATCTCCCAGATCAAAGTCGAAGGCGTTCAGAACGAATTCGCCACCATTCCCGGCGTCATCGAGGGCATGCAGGATATCATCCTGAACCTCAAGCAGGTACGCTTCAAGAGGATGGTCGAGACCGTAGACTCCGAGGAGGTGAACATCACCATCAGCGGCAAACAGGAGTTTACCGCCGAGGATATCTCCAAAGGATTGTCTTCATTCAAGGTGTTGAACCCCGAGCAGCACATCTGCTCACTGGAGCCTTCAGTCAAGCTGCAGATCAATATCCTTATCACCATGGGCCGCGGCTTCGTGAGCGCAGAGGAATCCCGCGACGAGAATACCCCCATCGGGACCATCCCCGTCGACGCCATCTACACTCCTATCCGCAAGGTCAACTGGACGGTCGAGAACTGGCGCGTGGAGCAGAAGACCGACTATGAAAAGCTTACGCTTGAAATAGTCACCGACGGCTCCATCTCGCCCAATGCCGCCCTCCAGGACGCAGCCAACATCCTCATCTACCACTTCAAGCTCTTCACCGACGACAACAAGATCTCCATCGAGAGCGCCGTTGAACCCGAGACCAAGGAGCTTGACGAGGAGAGCCTCCGCATGAGGCACATCCTCCTCACCAAACTGTCCGACATGGGCCTTTCCGTACGTGCGTACAACTGCCTCAAGGCCGCCGACATCGACACTTTCGCCGATCTCGTCAGCTACAGCCGCAGCGAACTCATGAAGTTCCGCAACTTCGGACGCAAGTCCCTCAACGAGATAGACATACTGGTGGAGAAGATGAAGCTCTCCTTTGGCATGGATGTGACCAAGTATAACATTGAACCCAAGAAAAAGATCGTTTAAAGATGAGACACAATAGAGCAGTAAATCATCTCGGCCGTCAGAGCGGACACCGCAAGGCTATGCTCGCCAACATGGCTTCTTCCCTCATTCTCAAGAAGAGGATCACCACCACGGTCGCCAAGGCTAAGGCCCTCAAGCCCTACCTTGAACCCCTTGTGACCAAGAGCAAGGACGACACCACCCACAACCGTCGCGTCGTCTTCAGCTACCTCAAGGACAAGGAGGCTGTAAGCGAGCTCTTCCGCACCATCGCTCCCAAGATCGCAGACCGTCCGGGCGGATACCTCCGTATCCTCCACCTCGGTTTCCGCAAGGGCGACGCCGCCGACATGGCCCTCGTTGAATTCGTAGACTTCAACGAAGCCGCTCTCGCTTCCGGCGAGAAGAAGGAGGCCAAGAAGACCACCCGCCGCAGCCGCAGCAAGAAGGCCGCCGAGGCTCCCGCAGCCGAGGCCCCCGTCGAAGAGGCTCCCGCAGAAGAGAAGGCCGAGTAACGGACAACCGTTACAATTTTAAAAACCCGCAGAAATGTTCGTTTCTGCGGGTTTTTTCTTACATTTGTATTTGGCTGAAAAATGAATTGAACACTAAACACATAATTAATCTATGAATCCACTATTCTATGCAGTGCCTGCAGCATCGGTAATCGCCCTGTTTTTCGCATGGCTGTTCTATCACCAGATGCGCAAGGAAGACGAGGGCACGCCCCGTATGAAAGAAATCGCCAAGTTCGTCCGTGAGGGCGCAATGGCCTATCTCAAACAGCAATACAAGGTGGTAATCATCGTGTTCGCCATCCTCGCCGTGTTCTTCGCCGTCCTGGCGTACGGATTCGGCGTGCAGAACCCGTGGGTACCCTTCGCCTTCCTCACCGGCGGTTTCTTCAGCGGTCTCGCCGGCTACATCGGCATGCGCACCGCCACCTATGCTTCCGGCCGCACGGCCAACGCCGCCCGCCGTTCGCTCAACGCCGGCCTCAAGGTCGCGTTCCGTTCAGGCGCGGTCATGGGCCTCACCGTGGTTGGTCTCGGCCTGCTCGACATCGCACTGTGGTTCATTCTCCTCAATATCTTCGTGAACGACGCCTCGGCGGCCCAGAAGCTCGTGGTCATCACCACCACCATGCTCACCTTCGGAATGGGCGCCAGCACCCAGGCCCTCTTCGCCCGCGTGGGCGGCGGCATCTACACCAAAGCGGCCGACGTGGGAGCGGACATAGTGGGCAAGGTCGAGAGCGACCTTCCGGAAGACGACCCCCGCAATCCCGCCACCATCGCCGACAACGTGGGTGACAACGTAGGCGACGTGGCCGGCATGGGAGCCGACCTTTACGAAAGCTACTGCGGATCCATCCTTTCCACCATGGCGCTCGGCGCTTCGGCCTTCTACGCCATGGGTCCGGCGATGCAGACAAGGGCCATCCTGGCTCCGATGCTGATAGCGGCGGTGGGCGTGGTGCTGTCCGTAGTCAGCATCTTCACCGTCCGTACGAAGGAAGGCGCCGGAATGGGCCAGCTCCTGAAGAGCATGAGCTTCGGCACCAACATGGCCGCCATCCTCTCCGGAGTCGCCACCTTCGGCATTCTCGCCCTCGTTTTCGGTACGGCTACGGCGGACTGGTGGCATTTCGGCTGCTCCGTGGTCGCAGGCCTGCTTGCAGGCGTCGTCATCGGAAAGGCCACCGAATACTACACTTCGCATTCCTATAAGCCCACCCAGAAACTTGCCGAGGCTTCCAAGACAGGCCCTGCCACCGTCATCATC
>JAFZLP010000188.1 GCA_017551405.1 Bacteroidales bacterium | reverse complement strand
TACGCCCCGCAGTTCGACCATATCCTCATCAACGACGACCTTCAGAAAGCCTTCGAAGAAGCCGAAGCGCTGGTCAGCCATTTCCTGTCCAAATGAGAATCGCGGTATATCCTGGTTCCTTCGACCCCCTGCACATCGGGCACCTTGCCATCATGGAATATCTCACCGGAGAGCAGGCGTTCGATCAGGTATACCTCGTGATATCCCCGCAGAATCCGTTCAAAGACCCGTCCAAGGCAGCCAATGCCCGTAAGCGCTACGAAGATGCCGTCGCCGCAGTGAAGCGCCATCCCGAACTCCGCGTCCGGCCGGACGACATCGAGCTGGGCATTCCCCCTCCCAACTACACCATCAAGACGCTGGACGCGCTCAAGGCGCGCGAGCCAGGAAACACCTTCACGCTCGTGATGGGCGCCGACAATCTGGCGGGCCTGTCCCGCTGGCGCTGCGCCCGCAGGATTCTGAGCGACTATGAAACGGTGGTCTATCCGCGCACCGGCTTCGATTCCGAAAAGCTCCTGCGCGAACTCAGGGAATACTGCCGCGGCAAGCACATAGCCTGCCATGTGCGACTCATCGACGCCCCGCTGGTGGACATCTCCTCCACCCAGATACGCAAGGCCATCGCCCGCGGCGAAGACGTATCAAAACTGCTGATGTAATCTAGTCCAGCACCCTGGCGATGTCGCGGTCGGAGGCCGACGGCGCAAGAGAGCGTATGCGGGAGGCAAGATAATCATAGGATTCCGCCGGGGTGCATTCCGGCGTTTTTCTATGCCCGGTGTTTTCAGCCGCGAAGGCCTCGAAGGCCGCAAATGGCCCGCCATGTCCCGAATCGCTCTCCGCAAAGAAATCCTCGGGCCTGCAGAAACTGGCCTTCTGCCAGCCGCTGTAATGCAGGTCTGGGCCCCGGTATATCCGCTCGAAGTCGCCGATTACCAGCAGAGTACGGGCCTCCAGCCTGGTAAGCAGGGCATCTGCGGCAGCCTTCTTGATACCGAGCAGCCGGCGGATGTCACCGGTGGTGCAGGAGCCGTTTTCGCGCACGAAGTCCATCACGCGCTCCCCTGCTTCATCCAGGCCCTTTTCCGCGAGGCTCCGCTTCCAGTTCATCAGGTGAAAGTAGCACTCCGCCGTGGCGAACGCAGCCTTGCCGCCAAGAAGGAACTTTCCGTATGCCACGTTACCGCTCTGCACCGCAAAGATCTTCCAGTCCCAGGGGCCCAGTTCGTCGCCATCGAACCAGTGCTCCTTCGGGGTAAGGTCCTCTATGGAGTATCCCGGGATATGGTTGCAGAAAAAAGGAATGATGCCGGCATCGATGATGTCGGCATACATATCCTCTTGACTGTTAATAGGTTTCATTACTGCTCATCAGGTTTCCCATAGTCGGGACCCGGACCGGCGTTTCCGCCGCCGTTACCGCCCTGCGGACCCTGCTGGCCGCCGAACGGATTGCCGCCCTGCGGGCCCTGAGGACCGCCCTGCTGGCCAGCACCGGCGTTCATGGCCTCAGATGCAGCGTGCCAGGCTTCCTCGAGCTGCTTGGAGTAGCGCTCGATGTCTTCGAGGTTCTGGCTCTTCACCGCTTCCTTCAGAGGATTGAGCGCGGCTTCGATTGCACTGCGCTTGTCGGCAGGAATCTTGTCGCCATAGTCCTTGAGGTTCTTCTCGGTCTGGAAGCAGAGGGCGTCGGCGTTGTTCACCTTGTCCACACGCTCCTTGGCTGCCTTGTCGGCATCTTCATTGGCCTTGGCCTCGTCGCGCATGCGCTTGATCTCGTCGTCGGACAGGCCGCTGGAAGCCTCGATGCGGATGCTCTGCTCCTTGCCGGTAGCCTTGTCCTTGGCGGATACGCTCAGAATGCCGTTGGTGTCGATGTCGAACGACACTTCGATCTGCGGGATGCCGCGGGGCGCGGGAGCGATGCCGTCGAGATGGAAGACGCCGATCTGCTTGTTGTCCTTAGCCATGGGGCGCTCGCCCTGAAGGACACGGATTTCGACTGAAGGCTGGTTGTCGGCCGCAGTGGAGAATATCTGGTCTTTGTGGACGGGGATGGTGGTGTTGCTCTCGATAAGCTTGGTCATTACTCCGCCGAGAGTCTCGATACCGAGGGAAAGCGGAGTGACGTCGAGAAGGAGCACGTCCTTCACATCGCCTGCGAGCACGCCGCCCTGGATGGATGCGCCGATGGCCACCACTTCGTCGGGATTGACGCTCTTGTTGGGTTCCTTGCCGAAGAAGCTTTTAACGAGCTCCTGAATCTTGGGGATACGGGTGGAACCGCCCACGAGCAGGACTTCGTCGATCTGGGAAGCGCTCAGGTGAGCGTCTGCCAGGGCCTTGCGGCACGGCTCCATGGTGCGCTGGAAGAGATTGTCGCACAGGGCCTCGAACTTTGCGCGGGTAAGGCTCTTGACCAGATGCTTGGGGCCGGTGGCGTCTGCGGTTATGTAAGGCAGGTTGATTTCAGTGGAAGTCTGGTTGGAAAGTTCGATCTTGGCCTTTTCGGCAGCCTCCTTGAGGCGCTGGAGAGCCATGGGATCCTTCTTGAGGTCGAATCCGTTGTTCTCTGCCGCGAACTCGCCGGCCAGCCAGTCCATGATCACCTGGTCGAAGTCGTCGCCGCCCAGATGGGTGTCGCCGTTGGTGCTCTTGACTTCGAACACGCCGTCGCCGAGCTCGAGGATACTGATATCGAAGGTGCCGCCGCCGAGGTCGTACACTGCGACCTTCATGTTCTTGTTCTTCTTGTCGAGACCATATGCAAGGGCTGCAGCGGTAGGCTCGTTGATGATTCGCTTGACATCGAGTCCGGCGATCTTGCCGGCCTCCTTGGTGGCCTGCCTCTGGGAGTCGGAGAAGTATGCGGGAACCGTGATGACGGCTTCCGTAACCGGCTGGCGCAGATAGTCTTCGGCAGTCTTCTTCATCTTCTGGAGGATGATGGCGGAGATTTCCTGCGGGGAGTAGAGACGGCCGTTGATGTTGACGCGGGGAGTATTGTTCTCGCCGCGGGATACCTCATAAGGCACGCGGGCCACTTCCCTGTCCACCTGGTCGTAAGTTTCACCCATGAACCGCTTGATGGAGAAGACGGTGTTCTTGGGGTTGGTGATGGCCTGACGCTTGGCGGGGTTGCCCACCTTGCGCTCGCCTTCCGAAGTGAACGCTACCACCGAAGGAGTGGTGCGCTCGCCTTCATTATTGATGATGACGGTAGGCTGGTTGCCTTCCATCACTGCCACGCAACTGTTGGTAGTTCCGAGGTCGATACCGATAATTTTACCCATTTTATTCTGTTTTTAATATTGTCTTTTTGTCCGGCCCTCCATGGGCCCGGAATGGAATCAACCAAACGCGTGCCACCGGCTGTTTTCTGACAAATTGTCATTATCTTTGCCCCATGATTTACAGGCAACCGGACCCGGAAGAATTCGACGACCTTCAGCGCCGCATAGTCTATGAAGACAATCACCTGCTCGTTTTCAACAAACGCGCGGGAGAGATAGTGCAGGGCGACAAGACCGGCGACGAACCCCTGAGCGAGACCCTGAAGGCTTTCGTGGCCTTCCGGGACGACAAGCCGGGGCGGGTTTTCATGGGAGTACCGCACCGCCTCGACCGCCCCGTAAGCGGGCTGGTCGTGTTCGCGAAGACGAGCAAGGCCCTGGAGAGGCTTACCGAGATGTTCCGCAACGGCGAAGTGCACAAGACTTATCTGGCGCTCTGCTGCGGCAAGCCCGAGAAGCCGGAAGGTCTGCTGGAAGACTGGTTGGTGCGGAACGAGAAGCTTAATAAAAGCTTCGTCGTAGCACCTCCGGAGGAGGCGGAGCTCTCCGGACGGCATCTCTCTAAAACTTCCGCCGGCCGGGGGGCTGCCGCCTTCTCCGGAGCAAAGCTGGCGCGACTGAAGTACCGCTGTATCCAGGATACCGACCGTTACCATCTGCTTGAAGTCGAGCTGCTTACCGGCCGGCATCACCAGATCCGCTGCCAGCTGTCACACATGGGCTGCTGCATCAAGGGCGACCTCAAATACGGCGCCCCCCGTTCCAATCCGGACGGCAGCATCTGCCTGCATTCCTACAGGACCACTTTCATCCATCCCGTCAAAAAGACGCCGCTGGAGTTAATTGCCCCTGTTCCTTCTGGCTGGAAGGGGATTTCCCTTTAGACG
>JAFZLP010000187.1 GCA_017551405.1 Bacteroidales bacterium | reverse complement strand
GGGGAAAAGAAACTGCGGCCCTTCTTCAAGGAGGACGGCAGCTATGAGATGCATAACACCATCAAGCTGGGCCTCACCATCGACGAGCGCATCGCCGACGGCTATTATTTCGCCAAGACACTCCGCCTGGTAAGGAAGATCTTCCAGAATCCCGAGCTTCTGGACCTCCCGGCCAATACCCCGATTGACTTTGAATAAAACCTGAACCATGCATTATAAGCTTGACAATGTGGCCACGCCGTGGATGGAGAGTTACGGCGAGGTGGCCCCCAACCTGGATTACAGTGAAAAAACCATATCGGCCGCGGTGCTTGAAAGAGCGGCCACAGAAGGGGATTTCCCCGCCCTCTCCTTCATGGGGAAAGCCTGCTCCTATACCCGTCTCACCGCCGAAATCGACAAGGCAGCGAGGAGTTTTTACGCCCTTGGCGTCCGCGCCGGCATGCGCGTGCTGGTATGCCTTCCCAACGTACCCCAGGCCGTTTTCTGCCTTTACGGGCTCAACCGTATCGGCGCCATTCCCACCATGGTGCATCCGCTGTCGGCCGTGTCGGAACTGGTATTCTATATGAACGAGGCTTCCTGCTCCATGGCGGTGACGCTGGACCAGTTCTATGG
Organism: Bacteroidales bacterium; assembly: GCA_017551405.1. Taxonomy (GTDB): domain Bacteria; phylum Bacteroidota; class Bacteroidia; order Bacteroidales; family UBA932; genus Cryptobacteroides. The sequence goes on along the minus strand of JAFZLP010000187.1, from coordinate 3,596 downwards.
CAAGTTCCTGGAGGTGAAGAAGCAGCGCCCCATCGAAAAACTCATCGTCTGCCGGGTGTCCGACGAGCTGGCGTTCCCGCTGAATATCGGCCAGAAGCTCCTCACTGAGCGCAAATTCCCCAAAGTAACGGGGGAGAACGACATCCTCTGGAACCGTTTCATCGAGCTGGGTGAAAGCGTCACCGACGGCTATGTGGCCGACAAGGACTACCGCACCGAAGCAGTCGTGCTGTTTTCCGGCGGCACCACCGGAGTTACGAAGGGCATCATGCTGAGCGACCTGAATTTCAACGCCCTTGCCTGGCAGACCGCCAACATGGCCAATAATGAAACACATCACGCCAAGATGCTGGCGGCGATGCCGGTGTTCCACGGCTTCGGCCTGGGCGTGTGCATCCACACCATGCTGTTCATTGGAGGAACGTCCATCCTGGTTCCCCGCTTCAACGTGAAGAGCTACGCGAAACTCATCCGCAAGACCCAGCCCAACTACATTGCCGGCGTTCCCACCTTGTTCGAAGCCATCACCCGCAACAAATATCTGGACGGGGCCGACCTGAGCTGCCTGCGCGGCGTATTCTCCGGCGGCGATTCCCTCACCATCGAACTGAAGAAGAAGTTCGACGCCTTCCTGGCGGCTCACAACGCCTCGGTGCGCGTGCGTGAGGGCTACGGTACCACCGAATGCGTGACGGCCTGCTGCCTGACACCTTACAACAAGGAAAAGGAAGGCTCCATCGGCATTCCTTTCCCGGATACCTATTTCAAGATCTGTAAGCCCGGAACCTGCGACGAGATCCCGTTCGGCGAAGAGGGCGAAATCTGCCTTACCGGCCCCTCAATGATGCTGGGCTACATAGGCCATGAAGAAGAGAACAGGGAAACCCTCAGGACCCATGCAGACGGACATGTGTGGCTGCACACCGGCGACCTTGGCCGCATGGACAGCGAAGGTTTCATCTACTTCAGCCAGCGCATGAAACGCATGATAGTCACCAGCGGTTACAATGTTTATCCTTCACAGCTGGAGAATATCATAGAAGGGCATCCCGCCGTGCAGAGAAGCTGCGTCATCGGCGTCAAGGATCCGCTAAAGATGCAGAGGGTGAAGGCGTTCGTGGTGCTCAAGGAGAACTGTCCGGCCGATGAAGACATGCGCAAGTCCATCATGCAGCACTGCAAGCGGCACATCGCCAAATATGCCCTGCCTACGGAGATAGAGTTCCGCGAATCACTGCCCACCACCCTGGTAGGAAAGGTGGCCTATACCGTGCTGGAAAAGGAAGAGGCTCAGAAAGAAAGCTAGGCGAATACGATACGGAGGTCCAGAAGGGCTCCGGAGGAAAGCCGTACCGTGCCGTCGGTGCGGCTGCAGAGGTGCTGCAGCGGGGCAAGTTCCAGGCACAGCAGGTCTCCGCGGCGCACCAGGCAGGAAGCGGAGGCTGCCGCCAGGGCGCCGTTCATCACAGAAATGTCGCAGGCCGCGGACTCGAACACGGGCTTCCCGTCTTTACAGACCGCGAAACTCTTCCCTGTAATAACGGCAGTTTCCAGAAGGGTCTCGGAGAGCAGGGAGCTGTGGTCGAAGCAGGCGGAGGCGGCAAAGCCGGCAGGGCCCGAAGCAAGCATGGGTTCGGCATAGAGCAGGACTCCGAAGTTGGCCCCGTCGTAATAACGCGGCGCGAAGCCCGTCCCTATGCATTTTCCGGGACGGGAAAGGCGGATGAAAAGAACCGGAGCCCAGGACAGGCCGTCCACGCAGTCGGGCACGAAGAAATCGTCGCTCTTGCGGTTCCACGAAGTGTCCGGTCGCGTATACACGCTCCCGTCGGCCGTTCTTACAAGAATATTCATGGGCTCTGGGAAAAGCTAGAACAGCTTGCCACCGTTAAACCTGTCGGCAAGCCCTTTCAGGGCCTCGGCGCTGGCCGGACCGGCCTTCTCCTCGTCTATCTGCTTGCGGATACGGGCGAACTGAGCTTTGGTGTCGAGCGAGAAGCTGCCCTGGTCTACCCATGAGAAATATGAAGGCTCCCTTTCGTAGATATCACGTGCGGTGCGGCCCTTGTGCTTGCCGAAATTGATGAGGATATGGGACGGATCTGTGAGGCCGGAGTCGTCGTAGATGAGATGTCCCGAAAAATCCACGTATTTCCTGCCGGCGAAGGCCGAGAGGGCCTGGACGTCGTTCTTGAGCACCTGCTCGCGGTAGGGGGCTGGCTCTTTGTAGAAATCCAGCTGGGATTTGAGCACCTCGTAGGTGGCCATGGTATCGGCCTCGGCGGAATGGGCGTTCTCGAAGTCTTTCCCGCCGCAGTAGAAACGGTATGCGGCGCGCAGGTTCCTGGGCTCCATGGCGTGGTAGATGTTCTGCACGTCCACCATCGCGGGCTCGTGAAGGTCGATTTCGATAGCCTTGAGCATTTCGCGGGCCTTTGCCTTGTTGGCCTCGGGAGTGCTGAACGACCCTATGCGCTGGAGGCAGTAGCTTTTAACCCTTTCGATTTCCTCGGCCAGCATGGGGAGGTCGAACTTGGCGGCGTTGAAGCCGGCGAGATCGGAACCGCGGAGCCATTCCACGATTTCGGGGGCGAGCTCGAAGAAACGGGGACAGTCCGTGAGCATGTCGTCGGTGATGCCGTTGACTTTCGAGGCCTCTTCGCCCATGTGTCTCTGGGCATGGGCCTCGTAATCCCACGGCTTGATGCGCCAGGTCTTGACACGGGGCGTGCTTTCGCCGGGGAAGACCTTCACGAAACTGAGCTCGACGATGGAGTCGGACGGAATGGAAAGCCCCGTGCTCTCTATGTCGAAGAAAAGCAGGGGCTTCTTCAGGTTAAGTTCCATAACTTGCTGCTTACGAGACCATTATAGGCATGAGGATGCCGCACAGCTTTTCGCTTGCACTCTCTTCTTCTGACGGCACGATGAGGGCTGCGCGACGGGAATCCGCGAACTTGAGGACTATGGTCTCGCAGCTCATGTTGGCCAGGATGTCGATGAGGAAGGAGGATTTGAAGCCGATGGTGAGGTCGTCGCCGGAATAGTCGCAGTTGAGCTTTTCATATGCGGCGATGGCGAAGCCGAGATCCTGGGCGGTAAGTTCGAGCTGGCCTTCCTTGAGGTCGAACTTTATGTGGTTCGAGGCCTTGTTGGCGAACACGGAGATGCGGCGCACGGTGCTGAGCAGCTGTTCGCGGTCTATGCGGAGGACGTTGCTGTTGTTCTGCGGGATGACGTCGCGGTATTTCGGGTATTTGCCAACGACAAGGCGGCAGATCATGACGGTGGAGCCGAAGGTGAACACCACGGTGGAGGAGTCGAACGACACCTTCACTTCTTCGTCTTCCTTGCTGACGGTGGAGCGGAGTACGCCTGCGGGCTTTTTGTGGAGGATGAAGGAGGCGGGCTCGGCGGCCTTGACATCTGCGGTGGTGTAGCAGATGAGCTTGTGAGAGTCGGATGCCACGAGGGTGGTGTTGTCCGGCGTCATGTCGAAGAATATACCGTTCATGGCGGGACGCATTTCATCGTCGGCCGTTGCGTATATGGTGCTGGAGATGCCCTCGATGAGGGATTCAGCCGGGAAAACGATG
>JAFZLP010000186.1 GCA_017551405.1 Bacteroidales bacterium | reverse complement strand
GCCCAGGCGGGCGCGGTTGCCCAGGACCATGACGCGGACGTTGTCCTTCATGAAGGTGGAGTCTTCCCTGAGCAGGTTCTCGATGAAGATTTTCATGAGACCTTCCACTTCCGGGGCGGGCCTGTTCCAGTTCTCTTCCGAGAAAGCGAAGGCAGAGATGTATTTTATACCCAGCTCGACGCATTCGTGCGCTATGACGCGTACGCTTTCAACGCCTTCGAGATGGCCGAAGATCCTTTCTTTGCCACGCTGTTTTGCCCAGCGGCCGTTGCCGTCCATTATCAGGGACACGTGTGTAGGTAACTGATTCTTATCCATCATTCTGAAATGTTTCGGACGTCCTGGCCCCAGAAAAGACGGCTTTTAAGGGCGTCAATGAAATTAGATTTGCCTATGCATACCCTCTTGAGCCTGAAGGGCGCTGCGGATATATCTATCTTTACCCCCTGGGGTATGACGTAGCTACGGTTGTCGAGCGCAAGCATGGCAGTGCCGCCCCGGTCAATGGCCCCCATGGTGACACGGGATTCCGCGGGGATCACAAGCGGGCGCAGATTCAGGTTGTGGGGCGCCACAGGGCTGATTACCATTACATCCGCATCGGGTGCGCAGATGGGGCCTCCGGCGCTCAAGCTGTAAGCGGTGGAACCGGAGCTGGTGGCGACCAGGACGCCGTCCGCCCAGTAGGCGGGAAGCTGCCAGTCGCCTACCTCGACGTCTATCCCCAGCATTTCGGGACCGTTGCGGTGAAGCCCGGCCTCGTTGAGGGCGTAGGGCCAGAAGCCTTCGGGTTCGCTGCCATGGAGGGAAACCTTAAGCATGGTGCGCTCCTCCACCCTGTAGCTGCCGGAAAGGACGGGGCCCACGACGTCGTCGGCACGGTTTTCGGAAAGGAAGCCCATGCGGCCGAAGTTCACGCCGAGAATGGGCAGCCCGGCTTCGCAGACCAGGCGGGCGCAGCTCAGGAAGGTGCCGTCACCTCCGAAACTCAGCACCATTGCCGTGCCGTCCCGGAGGCTTTCCGCCCCGCGGATCTCGTACAGCGACGCACCGCCGGCTTCAAGCCGCTCCAGAAGCGCTTTCACGCGAGCATCTCCGGCAAGCGCAGCTTTTTGGATGTAATAGCCGAGTTTCATAAAAAGTCGTCAAATTTAGTACTATTTTTACGATTATCCGCACGGATTTTTCTACTTTTGTAAAATTAAATAACTTTGCACACAATTACAAACAAAGAAATATGAAAAGCACAACCTTATTCCTCAGCGTTCTCGCCTTCGCGGCAGCGCTCACTGTATCCTGCAATCAGCCCAAGACGGCAGACGATTCCCAGAACGAGGCCGCAGCCAGCTCTGCAGCAGCAGGTTCCGTCGTTTATTTCAACCTCGACAGGGTACTGGACGAATACGACATGGCCAACGATCTCCGCAGCGTAGTGGAAACCAAGATCAACAGCATCAACCAGGAGGTCAACCGCCGCGGCACCAAGCTCGAAAACGACATCAAGGCCTTCCAGGACAAGATCAACAAGGGCCTCATGACCTCCAGCACCGCCGAAGTCCAGAGCGCCAATCTCCAGAAGCGCCAGAACGAATTCCAGCAGTATGCAGCCCAGAAGCAGCAGGAAATCGCCGAGGAACAGCAGGTTATGATGAACCAGCTCGCCGACGCCATCGACAGCTTCCTCAAGAAGTACAACGAGGAAAAGCGTTTCGCCATGATACTCGCCACCCAGGGCCAGATCCTTTCCACTCCCGTAGCAGTGGCTGATTCCACCCTCGACGTCACCGACGAAATCCTTGCCGGCCTCAACGCTGAATACATCAAGACCAAGGCCGAAAAGAAGTAGCCTTATCTGATGAAGATAGCCGTCCTATCGTGCCTCTACCCCTACAGGGGCGGTATCTCCCAGTTCGGCGAACGCATGTTGTCCGAACTCGGGAAAGAGCACGAAGTACGCGCATTCAATTTCAAGAGGCAATATCCGTCCTTCCTTTTCCCCGGAAAAACACAGTACGTGTCGCCCGGGGACAAGGCTCCCGCGTTCCTGTCCGAGAGGCTTCTCGACAGCATAAACCCGTTCACCTGGAGCAGGACCGCCAGGGCCATCCTCGACTGGGGGCCCGACCTGGTCATTGTGAACTGGTGGATGTCTTTCTTCGGCCCCTCCATGGGCCGGGTGGCCGGAATCCTCTCCAAAAACGGCATCAAGGTCGTGGGGGTGCTCCACAACGTGGTTCCCCACGAACCGCATTTCTACGACAGGCCGCTCACGCAGTATTTCCTCAGCGCCTGCAGCGGCCACGTCACCCTGAGCACGGAGGTCACCCGCTCCCTTGAAAGCTTCGGCAACTACCGCATCGCTCAGCTCTTCCATCCCGTTTACAACCATTTCGGAGAGCCCCTGCCCAGGCAGGAGGCCGAGGAGGCGCTGGGCCTGGAGCCAGGCAAAAAGAATCTGCTCTTCTTCGGGCTCATCCGCAAATACAAGGGCCTGGACATCCTCCTGAAGGCATTTGAGGACCTTCCCGAAGACTACCAGCTCATAGTGGCCGGCGAGCCTTACGGCAGCTTCGACGAGTATCAGGAAATAATCGACGCCAGCCCTGCGAAAAGCCGCATCCACTGCTTCACCGAATACATCGAAGACGCCCGCGTGAAGACTTTCTTCTCCTGCGCGGATCTCTCCGTCCTCCCCTACCGCAGCGCCACCCAGAGCGGCGTCAGGGCCGTATCCTACAACTTCGGAGTGCCCATGGTGGTAACCGACACCGGCAGCCTCAAGGCAGACATAGGCGACACCGGCACCGGCCTGGTTGCGGAAAAGGCCGAACCCGCGCTTATCTCAAAGGAAATACTCCGTTTCTTCGACACTCCCGGCCTGCAGCAGAGCTGCCGCGAGAACATAAAAAAAGAGCTCGAACGCCTGAGCTGGCAAAGTTTCTGCAACAGACTCCTCGAATTCTGCGACACGTTATGAAAAGATTCGCCATAATCCTCCTGCTTTCGGCCCTTGCGCTGCCAGTGGCGGCACAGGATTACCAGGTACCCGAAATAGAGATATCGAAGGACAAGGTTCTCGTGGACGGAAAACCGTTCTTCGCCCATGTGGTAACCGCAAAGCAGACCCTGTTTTCCATAAGCAAAGCCTATGGCGTGAGCGTCCGCGACATCGTCGAAGCCAACCAGAAGCTCGATCTCGAAAAAAGGGGCCTGAAGATAGGCGACGTGCTGCTCATCCCCGATGCCCTGAGCGTCCCGG
>JAFZLP010000185.1 GCA_017551405.1 Bacteroidales bacterium | reverse complement strand
TTCGAACCCTGGAGCCCCTTACGGGACAACCGGTTTTCGAGACCGGCGCATTAGACCACTCTGCCATCTCTCCTGATGGGGCTGCAAATATAGTAAATTATTCTTTCATTGCAGCCTGGAAAACATTGTCGGTTGCGAGATACAGATGATAAAAGGCGTCTTCGCCGAGTTTGGAGTAACGGCCCACCAGGGCATTTACCTGAGTCATCATGTATTTGCGCTCGGATGCCCATTCGGCCTGCGAGGCGGGCTTGAGGCCGTCTTTGGATGAGGCGAACGCCAGGAAGGCGGACTCGAGTCCGGCGCCGTCGAGATATTTCTTCAGCTTGCCGAAATCGTCTATCTGCTGCAGTTCGGCGCGATGAGCGTCGAACCAGGCGGACGCGAAGCGCATCGAGGTGGCCTTGCGGTTGCAGGCCATGTAAAATGCCGAAGCGCGGGTGGTGTCCACGGGCACGAACACGTCCGGAATGATGCCGCCGCCCCCGAATACGGTACGGCCGCCCTTCGTCTTGAACACCTTGGAGCTGTCGACCTTTATGCTGTCGGCGGAAAGCATCTCGCCGTCGGCATAGCGGTCATAGATATAGTATTCGTAGTCCTTTTTGCCGTTATAAGGCTTCTGGATGCAGCGCCCGGAGGGGGTGTAATAGCGCGCCATGGTGAGGCGCAGCCCGCTGCCGTCGGAGAATGCTACGTTCTTCTGCACCAGGCCTTTGCCGAATGTGCGGCGCCCGTATAGGGTGCCCCTGTCGTTGTCCTGTATGGCACCGGCAAGGATTTCACTGGAAGAGGCAGAGCCCTCGTCCACCAGCAGGTCGATGGCGATGTTCTGCAGTATTCCCCTGCCGTCGGCATGGTATTCCTCACGAGGGCAGTGCAGACCCTCTATGTAAACTATAGCAGCCTTGCGGGGAAGGAAGAGATTGGACAGGAGGAGCGCCTGGTCGAAATAGCCGCCAGTGTTGTCCCTCAGGTCGAGGATGAGGCGCTTCATGCCGAGGGCGAGAAGCTCCATGCTGCGGGTAGAAACTTCGGTATAGGTGGTGAGGGCAAACTTGCCCAGACGCAGGTAGCCGGTGGTGTCGTTCACCATGAACGCGGCATCCACGCTGTGCATCGGGATTTTGCCGCGGGTAATCTCGAAGGGGATCACGTCCCCTTCCCTGCCGACGGTGATGAGCACCTTGGTGCCGGCCGGGCCCTTCATGTGGCGCACCATGCTGTCCTGGGGATACTTGACGCCGGCAATGGGGATATCGTCGACCTTGAGGATACGGTCGCCGGGCTGAAGGCCTATCTTTTCGGACGGGCCTCCGGGAATGACCTCCAGGACTATCGCCGTGTCGTTGGGAACGTTGAACTGGATGCCGATTCCGTCGAAATTCCCCTGAAGTTCTTCAGTGACCTCCCCCATCGTGACCGGAGGGATGTAGATTGAATGCGGATCGAGCGCGCCCAGGGCCGCATCTATGGCCGCTTCGGTAATCTTGGTATGATCTATAGAATCTACATATTCCTTGTCCAGGGACTCCAGCACCAGGTTGACCTTGCGCCAGTCGCCGTCCCCCACGGAAAGGGGCTTTTTCCCGCGCATTTCAACAGTCCGGTTCCAGACCATGCAGAGCAGCACGCCCACGACCACGCCGAGCAGCGCCACCCAAACCGATGAAATCCTGTCTTTCATTATTCCACTTCCAGTTTTTCGACCTCGATGCCGGCACGCCTGAGAAGCTTGATGCCGTCGTCGAGGCGGTACTCGTCTGCATACACCACCCTGCTGATGCCGCTCTGGATTATGAGCTTGGAGCATTCCATGCAGGGAGATGCCGTAACGTAAAGGGTGGCGCCGGAGGCGCTGTTCCCGGAGCGCGCCACCTTGGTGATGGCATTGGCCTCGGCATGGAGCACGTATGGTTTGGTGACTCCGTTCTCGTCTTCACAGATATTCTCGAAGCCCGAGGGCGTGCCGTTGTAGCCGTCCGAAATGATCATGTTGTCCTTTACGATCAGGGCGCCGACCTGACGGCGCTTGCAGTATGAGTTGGTGGCCCAGATCTTGGCCATCCTGAGGTATTTTTCGTCGAATTTGTTCATCTACTTGTTCCTTTGGTACAGATAGCGCTTGATACTGCGCTTGGGCGTGCGTTCGAAGTCTTCCGGCATGAATTCCATCTTGCGGATCTGGGCGTACGAAGGAAGGATCTTGTTGATTTCGGGGAGCTCCGCCTGCAGGCGCTGCACCAGTTCGGCCCTGGACAGGCCGTCGGATGCACCCTGGGGATAATCGGGATATACCAGCGCGGTGAGGGCGTTGTTGTCTTCGATTACGAGGGATTCCACCACGTAGGAGACATTGTTGATTACCGCCTCGAGCTCTTCGGGATAGATGTTCTGGCCGGAGGGGCCGAGTATCATGCACTTGCTGCGCCCGCGCAGGAAGAGGTAGCCGTTCCTGTCCATGACGCCGATGTCGCCTGTGCAGAACCAGCCGTCTTCGGTGAACACCTTGCGGGTTTCTTCCTCGTTGCG
>JAFZLP010000184.1 GCA_017551405.1 Bacteroidales bacterium | reverse complement strand
GGTTTCTGCGGCACCCACGCCGACACCCGCATGAAGGTCCGCTTCATCATGGAGGTCGCATGGCAGGCCCACTTCGTCACCAACATGTTCATCCGTCCGAAGAACCAGAAGGAGTTCGACCAGGAGCCCGATTTCGTAGTATACTGCGCTGCAAAGGCAAAGGTAGAAAACTATAAGGAGCTCGGCCTCCGCAGCGACACCTGCGTGGCCTTCAACGTCACTTCCCGCGAGCAGGTCATCCTCAACACCTGGTACGGCGGCGAAATGAAGAAGGGTCTGTTCAGCATGATGAACTACTACCTGCCCCTGAAGGGTATCGCGGCCATGCACTGCTCCGCCAACACCGACATGAACGGCGAGAACACCGCCATCTTCTTCGGCCTCTCCGGAACCGGCAAGACCACCCTCAGCACCGATCCCAAGCGCCTTCTCATCGGCGACGACGAGCACGGCTGGGACAACAAGGGCGTGTTCAACTTCGAAGGCGGCTGCTACGCCAAGGTCATCAAGCTCGACAAGGAGAGTGAACCCGACATCTACAACGCCATCCGCCGCGACGCCCTGCTCGAGAACGTGACTGTTGACAAGAATGGCAAGATCGACTTCAACGACAAGTCAGTCACCGAGAACACCCGCGTGAGCTATCCTATCTACCACATCGACAAGATAGTCCGCCCCGACAGCCACGGCCCCGCAGCCAAGCAGGTTATCTTCCTCAGCGCCGACGCATTCGGCGTGCTGCCTCCCGTTTCGATCCTCACCCCGGAGCAGACCAAGTACTACTTCCTCTCCGGCTTCACCGCCAAGCTGGCAGGCACCGAGCGCGGCATTACCGAGCCCACGCCCACCTTCAGCGCATGCTTCGGCCAGGCATTCCTGGAGCTGCATCCCACCAAGTATGCAGAGGAACTGGTTAAGAAGATGAAGAAGAGCGGAGCCAAGGCCTATCTGGTGAACACCGGCTGGAACGGCACCGGCAAGCGCATCTCCATCAAGGATACCCGCGGCATCATCGACGCAATCCTCAACGGCGCCATCGACAAGGCTCCCACCAAGATGATTCCTTACTTCAACTTCGAAGTTCCTACCAAGCTGGCAGGCGTGGACACCGGCATCCTGGATCCCCGCGACACCTATGCAAAGCCGGCGGAATGGGAAGAGAAGGCAAAGGACCTGGCGGGCCGCTTCATCAAGAATTTCCACAAATACGAAGGAAATCCTGCAGGCAAGAAGCTCGTAAAGGCTGGTCCGAAGCTTTAGTTTGAAGAACCTGGATTCAGACATTCAGTACCTGAGCGGGGTGGGTCCGAAGAGAGCCGCCCTGCTCAAGTCTGAATTGGGCATCGCCACCATCGGCGACCTCCTGCGCATCTACCCGTTCAGGTATATCGACCGTTCCCGCATCTATCGGATAGCCGAAATCGGCGGCGACGCATTCGTCCAGGTAAAGGGGCGCGTGGTGAGCCGCACCCTGTACGGCCCACAGAGCAGCATAGTGCCCACCGACGGCCAGAAGATCCTGTGGAACGCGGTCAAGCGGCTCAGCGTCATCGTGGAAGACTCTTCCGGCCAGATGGAAATGGTGTTCTTCAAGGGCATACGCTGGAACTGGGAGAGGATGGTGCCGGGGAGCGTCTTCGTCTTCTTCGGCAAGCCTTCCGAGTTCAACGGGCGCTTCAACATGGTCCATCCCGAAGCCGATGCTCCCCTGCCCGAAGGCTCCGTCCTGCAGAACGGCCTCACAGGGGTTTATCCCAGCACGGAAAAGCTCAAGAACGGCGGCATCACCGGCAAGGTCATGTGCAAGATGCAGAGTGCCGCCCTGGCCCTGTGCCTTCCCGAAATCCAGGAGACTCTCCCTGAATACATCCGCACGGAAAACGCCCTCTGCCCGCTGAACTACGCGCTCCGCAACATCCACTTCCCCGCCGACCAGTACGCCCTCCAGAAAGCCACCAGGAGGCTGAAATTCGAGGAACTCTTCTTCCTTCAGCTGTCCCTGCTCAAACAGAAATACATACGCTCACACGGCAATCCGGGGCTGCCCATGCCCAAGGTCGGCGCCGCCTTCAACTCCCTCTACAATTCCCTCCCCTTCGAGCTCACCGGAGCCCAGAAGAGGGTGATCAGGGAGATTTTCGAAGACATGAAGAGCGGCCACCAGATGAACCGCCTGCTGCAGGGCGACGTAGGCTCCGGCAAGACGATGGTCGCCGTGCTGGCGGCCCTGCTGGCCATCGACAACGGCTATCAGGCCTGCATCATGGCACCGACCGAAGTGCTCACGCAGCAGCACTACGCCAATATCTGCAAATACCTGGCGCCCACCGGGGTGAAGTGTTCCATCCTCACCGGCAGCAGTACCGCCAAAGAGAGGCGGGAGATTCACGCCGGGCTCGAGGACGGCAGCATAGGCATCATCGTGGGCACGCACGCCCTGCTGGAAGACAACGTCGTCTTCTACCGGCTCGGCCTCGCCGTCATCGACGAGCAGCACCGCTTCGGAGTGGACCAGCGTTCGAAACTTTGGGCTAAAGGCCCTCTGGCCGGGGGGCTCGCCTCCGACCCGGTTCGCGGCTCCGCCGCTCATCCCTCCCAAGCTGGCGCTTGGGCCCCTCCCTCTAACGTTGCCGAGGGTGGCACGCCTCTCGGAGGCGACACCCCCGGCCAGCGGCTTGCTCCGCACGTGCTGGTGATGACGGCGACGCCGATTCCGCGCACCCTGGCGATGACTCTGTACGGCGACCTCGACGTGAGCGTGATAGACGAACTGCCGCCGGGCCGCAAACCGGTGAAGACAGTCGTTGTCCCCGACAACAAGAAGAACACCGTCTACGGCTTCATGAAGAAGCAGATAGCCCTGGGCCGGCAGGTGTTCGTGGTGTATCCTCTCATTTTCGAGAGCGAAAAGATGGACCTCAACAACCTGGAGCTGGGCTACGAGGAGATCCTCAAATACTTCCCCATGCCCGACTACAAGGTGGCGATAGTCCACGGGCAGCAGACCAACGAGGTGAAGAACTTCAACATGAAGGCCTTCGCCGAAGGCCGCGCCAACATATTGGTTTCCACCACGGTGATCGAGGTG
>JAFZLP010000183.1 GCA_017551405.1 Bacteroidales bacterium | reverse complement strand
TCGCTCTACCGGAGCGGCGTCAAACCTTCTTCCCCCGGTTCCTGGACCGTCTCGGTGCGGCCTGTCGATCCGCCCTCCGGCCTTCGCGGAATCGGGATAATCTGCAAACGCAATGGGACACGGTAAACTTCGCAAATTCGCAGAGAACGAGACGTTCTCCTGCCTGCTCCAGCCAAGCACGGAGGAGGTCGTTCCGGACGGCTACGAAAATATGCGCGACCACCCGGTGAAAGGGAACTGGTTTGCCTCGCACAAGGCTCCCATAGTGCTGGAGCTCGGCTGCGGAAAAGGGGAGTATACCCTCGAACTCGCGCGCCGCAATCCCGACATTAACTTCATCGGAGTGGACATCAAGGGTGCCAGGCTGTGGCGCGGGGCTAAGACCGCCACCGAGGAGAAGCTGCCCAACGTGGCCTTCCTCCGCACCAGGATCGAGCTCATTACGGCCTTTTTCGCCCCGGACGAGGTTTCGGAAATCTGGCTGACCTTTTCCGATCCCCAGCCCAAGAGCGAAAACAGCCGCCTGACCTCCCCGGTCTTCCTGGAGCGCTACCGCAAGTTCCTGAAGAAGGGCGGCCCCGTGCACCTGAAGACCGACAGCCTCTTCCTGCACGAGTACACGAAGGCGGTGGTGGAGCTCAACGGGCTCGAGACCCTCGCCTGCACGACCGACCTCTACGGCGCCGGAAACGCCGGCATCGCCCCCGAAGTGAAGGAAGTCCAGACCTTCTACGAGAAGATGTTCCTGGAACAGGGCGTTCCCATCACCTACCTCAAATTCAACATAGACCACGACGGCCCGTACCTCCATCCCGAAGGATTCGACGCCGCCGACTGGAGACGGCTCGACAGCTCCAGACGTTCATTCCAACATACCCGGTAAATGCTATTCAACTCCCTGTCATTCATTATTTTCCTGACGCTGACCTTCCTCCTGTACACCCTTTTCTTCGGGAAGGAGGTAAAGCGCCGGAACTGGTTCCTGCTGTTCGTAAGCTACATCTTCTACGGCAGCTGGAACTGGAAGCTCCTCTTCCTCATTGTCTTCGTCTCGGCGGTGAATTATCTCTGCGGAAAGGCGATTTACCGTTCCGCGGAGCAGCGGAAACGCAAACTGTGGCTTGTCGTCTGCCTTGTGGTGAACCTGGGGGTGCTGGCATTCTTCAAGTACTGCAACTTCTTCATCGGCAGCTTCGCCGACCTGCTGGGGCTGTTCGGCGCCAACGTTTCGCTCACCCCGCTGAACATCATCCTTCCCGTCGGAATCAGCTTCTACATCTTCCAGGGGCTCAGCTATTCGCTGGACATCTACTACCGGCGCTTCGAGCCTGACGACGACATCGTGGCGTTCTTCGCCTTCATCGCCTTCTTCCCGCAGCTGGTCGCCGGCCCCATCGAGCGGGCTAAGGACCTCCTGCCCCAGTTCCATGAGCTCAGGCCCTTCGATTACGACCGCACCAGGGAGGGGCTCTTCGCCATTGTGGCCGGCCTCTTCAAGAAGATGGTCATAGCCGACAGGCTCGCGGTGTATGTCGACGGCGTCTACGCCAATCCGGCTGCCGCAGCCGGGCTCCCGAGCCTCGTGGCCGTGCTGTTCTTCACCTTCCAGCTCTATCTCGACTTCTCGGCCTACTCGCAGATTGCGGTGGGCACGGCCAAACTGTTCGGGTTCAACCTGCACCGCAACTTCAACAGGCCCTATCTGGCCGTGACTTTCAAGGACTTCTGGGGCCGCTGGCACATGACGCTCATGTCGTGGTTCAGGGATTACCTCTATATCCCGCTGGGCGGCAACAGGCGCGGCAGGGCGCGCACCATGCTCAACCTCTTCATAGTCTTCCTGGTGAGCGGCCTGTGGCACGGCGCCTCCTGGACCTTCGTGGCCTGGGGCGCGCTCAACGGCATCTTCCTGATAGTCTTCGACAAACTGATCGGGCTCAACCCCAAGAACACCCTCGGAAAGGTCCTCAGCTGCATCCTGGTGGTGGGGCTGTGGGCCCTGTCCCTCATATTCTTCCGCTCCGACAGCTTCCCGCAGGCCATGACGATGTTCGGAGGCCTCGGGTTTGGCGGCGCGGATGCCCTCTTCTCCTTCGGCCTCCCGAAGGCCGAATTCTTCTTCGCGGTCCTGCTCATCGCCGGACTCGCCATCATCGAACTGCTCACCAAAAACAGGGAAGAGCTCTTCGAGGCCCGCTTCTTCGGCGGCAGCGCGGTGCTGCGCTGGGCCGTGTACCTGCTGCTCGTCCTGGCCATCCTCTACCTTGGCATCTACGGCAACGGCAGCGACAACGCATTCATTTATTTCCAGTTCTGAGCCATGAAAAAGAAGACTTTAACCGCCTTGCTGCTCAAGGCCCTGCTGTTTTCCGCGATTGTGTGCGCAGCGCTGGCATTCTCCGACCGGACGGGCTGGTTCGAGGCCGACAGGGTCAACAACCACACCGAGAAGAAGTGGAACGCCTTCTATGATCTGACAAAGCACGACAAGGTGGACATGGTGCTCGTGGGCAATTCCCGCATGTACACGGGCCTCAATCCCAATCACCTTTCCAATGCGCTGGACGCCACCTGTTTCGTGCTGGCATCGCCCGGCACCAACATAGTCGATTCCTATTACTGCCTCAAGGAGGCGCTCACCCGCACGAAGCCGGAAATGGCTGTGATAGAGACTTTCACCATCTACGACGCAAACAACCATGAGCTTGAAGGCCAGGACCTTTCCGACCAGTTCAAGAGTTACGCGGCGCGAAAGAACGTGTGGCAGAAGATGTGCTCGCTTCCGGTCCTGTTCGCCCCCGACCACTGGCTGGAGGCGCTTTCCACAACGGTACGCAACCATTCCTTCATCTTCCGTGACTTCAAGCAGATAAAGAAGAACGCCCAGTATGCAAAGCAGCCCAAGAAGGACGAAGGCCTTTATCTCGGGCGTTTCGTGCGCTTCACCAGCGGCCTCGAGCAGAACGTGCTGGACCGTTACGAAAAGGAGGGGGCGCCGCTCGTGGAAACCGATTTCAAGGTCAGTAAGCAGCATGCCCGCTATGTGAAGAAGATAATCGAGCTCTGCCGCAAAAACGGCGTAACGCCGGTGTTCATCTCCCTGCCGGTGTACAGCAAACACATCAAGGATCACGTGGTGCGGCAAAATGCCGTCGCGAAACTGCTGGAGCCGGAAAAGGTGTTCTGGCTCGATTACCAGGGCAGGTTCGACTCCCTGTTCACGCCGGAATGCTTCGAGAACACCTATTCGCCCAACCAGCACATGACCCATCACGGGTCCCTTGTGGCCACTTATGTCCTGGCTGCGGCCATCGATTCCGAATTCCCCGGCGTTCTTCCCGACCGCATGAAGGAACAGCGCTGGGCGAAGATGTTCTACGGCGGGGAAGGTTACTTCGAGAACCATTCGCCCATGCCGGGCGACGAGACCGCGAAGCTGCTTCCCGTGGTGGACTGCCCGGCCATCATGGAGGCCGTTTTTGCCCAGGACGACAAGTCCAACGTGCTTATAGTCAAGACCCTGCCGGAAAACGATTTCTTCGGTTTGAGCCTTGCATGCGACGTCACCTTCGGAGGCGAGCGCGACCTGGTAAGGATTGACATCCCCCACAGCCGCACCATTTTCCCGCTCCACCACAACCTCTACATGATGTACTTCAAGAAGGAGGTCACCATCAACGGAATCCTCGCCTGCGAACCCATTCAGATGGATTAAAGCCATGAGAAAGATATTTGCCCTGCTGCTGGTATTCGTTACGCTGCACCTGGGTGCATGGGAACGCCAGCCGCTCTGGCCCGGGCTCGATAGCATGCCCGACCGCCAGGCCCACCAGATCGCCGAAATGACCGACGTGTCGGAGGCTCCGGGATTCAATCCCGACGAGCATCGCATGCCGTACATCGAATGGTATGAAAAGCCGTCCGATCCGAACGGGGCCTGCATGATCCTCATCTCCGGAGGCGGCTACTACAACTGCTGCGACGTGGGCCTGGTGGAGATGTGGCACAGGGAGCTCACCGCCCTGGGAGTGCAGTGCGTGAAACTCGTCTACCGTACGTCCCGCCCGGAGGGCATTCCCTACTACCGGACGGCCTGGGAAGACGGGCAGCGCGCGGTGCGCATGGTCCGCAGCCAGGCTGCCCTGCGCGGGTTCGATCCTGAAAAGATAGGGGCGATAGGCATGTCGGCTGGAGGCCACCTCACCCTGCTGCTTGCCACCAGCAGCGAGACTCGCGCATACGCGCCGGTAGACAAACTCGACGAGCTGCCCTGCCATCTGAACTGGGCGATTGCCAACGCACCCGCATACGTCACTACCGACGGCGAGGAAGGCACCCCGGCAACCCGTCAGGGCTACGGCGCCGACGTCACCCTGAGCAGCGTCTTCAAGTTCGACTCGCACACCTGCCCGGTGTGCATGCACCACGGCGGCGAAGACCCCTATTCTCCCAACGGTTCCACTCTGGTTTACAGGCAGTTGCGCCGCATGCACATTCCAGCTGAGCTGCATCTTTATCCCGACAGGCAGCACGGCGCCTTCGGTTTCGGCCGCGCCGTGGAGTTCATGACCCAGATGGGATACCTCGGGCCGCTCGCCCCGGAAGTTAAGATAATGGATCGTTTCACTTCCGATGAAGACCGCGCCCTTTACAGGAAGGAGCCGGTGTGGCCGGAGGGCAAGATGCCGGACCGCCAGGAGAACCAGTGCGAGCCCTACATCGAGTGGCACATCCCGCGCAACCCGACCACCCGCGCCATCCAAATCATCTACTCCGGAGGCAGCTACATGGGCAACGACCCGGACGGGTTCGAAGTCGCCCCGGCGCGCCGCTACCTTAACGCCAAAGGCGTCACCGTGGTAACCATGAAATACCGCACTCCGCGGCCGGCCGCCCCCCTGGCGAAGCACACCACCGCCTGGCAGGACCTGCAGCGCG
>JAFZLP010000033.1 GCA_017551405.1 Bacteroidales bacterium | reverse complement strand
GGCTTCACCCGCGTCGACTACTCCATCGAGCTTGCTTCCGACTTCTCCGCAGACGGCACCATTCCGGTGCAGTTCACTCTCGGTGCAGACGTTACCGAAGTGAAGTATGCAGTTGTAGAGGGCACTCTCTCCGAGACCATGGCCAACAACGTTGCCAACGCCATCATCGAAGGCACTCAGGCCGGTGTCAAGAGCCTCAAGCCCGAAAGCACCAAGGAAGTTGTCAACCTCACCCTGCCCGCAACCGGTACCTACACCCTGGTTGCAGTTACCTACGCAGGTAAGGAGGCCAAGGAAAGCGCCTTTACAGTCTTCAACTATGTTGCTGCCGGTGACGCCAGCTATGACATCAACCTCAACCTGGAGGTTGCGGCAACTCCCAAGCGTTACGAAGCTGACGGCCTCAGCGCCCTCAACTCCTTCTCGTATCTTGTTTACGCAAAGGATCTTACCGACGCCAAGATAGCTGTCTACACTCTGGCTACCGTCCAGAAGAACGGTCTCGATGCAGTCGTAGCCGATCTCAAGAAGAAGGCTTCCGTAAGTGAAGGCGTTCTTGCCGAAATCAACACCACCAAGGGTTACTCCTCCGTCGTGTCCGGCCTCAATCCCGACACCGGTTACTGCGTGGTCGTCTGGGCTACCAACGACTATCTGGAGAAGGTTGTTACTGGCACCTACACTACCGATCCTCTCCCGTACGAGTGGACTCTGCTCGGCGAAGGTGAATTCACCGACGACGTTGCAAGCGGCCTTTACGACATCGATCCGTATCCGGTAAGCTGCACTGTCTACCAGGAGAAGACCCATCCGGGCCTCTACAAGATTGCAGACTACCAGCTGTCGTATCTCACCCCGCTCTTCATGGACGAAGGCGACGACTACGACGAGCTCTATGCCCTGCTCGAGGAGAATTACAAGGACGTTTATTGGAGGCCCGCCGAGCTTATCATCGACGCCACCGATCCGACCAACGTCACCATCGAGCTCCAGGACTATGGCATCTGCCTCAACACCAGCGACGGCTTCATCGACGGCGTTACCTCCCTGTACAAGGGCGCACCCTTCTCCGTAGGTACCCTCGAGAACGGCGTGATTTCTTACCCGACCGTCAAGGGCCTGCTCTGCACGCTCAACGGCGAAGGTTACTACTACGCCAACCAGCACGGTGCGTTCAAGCTCGTACTGCCCGCTGCCGCTGCAGCTCCCGCAGTCACCAAGGCTCCCATCCGCAATGGCGGCAGGTTCAGCCTCGGCAACTTCAAGGCTCCCGAAGTCCGTACGCTCAGCGTTGGCAACATGGAGTCCTTCCGCATCGAGTTTGAAGGCGAGGTCAAGAGTGTGGAATTCACCGCTACTCCCGGCGTTCCCTTCAGCGCGAACAGGAACAGCAACATCGAAAAGGCTGTCAATCAGAAACTCTAATCTGAGGCAACCCAACTGATAATCGGGCCCGGCACAACGCCGGGCCCTTTTTTTGCATTGAAAAAAGTGCTATATTTACAGGCTATGAAAAGGATACCGATTATTCTTACAGTCATTTCGCTTGCGCTCCTGTCCTCGTGCGACAGGTCCGAAAGCAAGCTTGCGCAGGATAACACTCCCCAGTCGGCCCTTGCAACCAAGGCCGTGAACACTGCGGTCGGTGCCGTCGACGGCTCCATCCTGCTGTATTTCAATGCAGAACCCACAGAACAGGACCTCGCGGCGATAGCCGGGGCAAAGTCCATAGCGAAGGTATTCCCCTCCGTTCCCGGTAAGGAAGAAATGGAAAAGCGCTTCGGCCTCGACAAATGGTACGAGGTCTTCCTCGAAGAGGGCACCGACATTACAACTGCGGCAGAAGACGCCGCGCTTCTTCCTTCTGTAGAAAGGGTTGAATTCAACACCATGGCGGTAAGGCCCGAGGACACAACGGTTGAAGGCCTTCCGGAATATGTCGCTCCCGGTCCTGAAACCAAGGGTGTCTACGACATTTTCAACGACCCGCGTTTCAACGAGCAATGGGGTTATATCAACACCGGCAACAAGAGCATATGCAATAACTCCTATGCCGGCGGCGACATCAATGTCAAGGATGTCTGGACCCAGCTCACCACGGGCGATCCTTCTATCATCGTGGCGGTCATAGACGAGGGCGTAAAGTATACCCATCCCGACCTTGTCGCCAACATGTGGACCAATACCAAAGAAATTCCCGGCAACGGCATCGACGACGACAATAACGGCTATATCGACGACATCCACGGCTACAACTATGTGGAAGGCTTCGACGGCGTTATAAACTGGACTGATTCGCGCAACTCTGGACACGGCACCCATACCGCCGGAACCATCGCGGCCGTCAATAATAACGGCATTGGCGTTTGCGGCATAGCGGGCGGTGACGGCTCCGGCAACGGCGTCAAACTCATGAGCTGCCAGATATTTGTCGGCAAGACCGGAACTTCCATAGCCGGCTGCGGCCGGGCCATCAAGTATGCCGCCGACAACGGTGCGTCTCTCATTTCCTGCTCATTCGGCTATCATGCAGGTTCTTTCCTCTCGGACGGTGCATATAAGAATAGCGCCGGCGCTGAGTACGACGCCCTGTTGTATTTCGAGGCCACCAAAAACAACGCGGCGGTGGACGGCGGCGTAATCATATTCGCGTCCGGAAACGACAACACGGATTACGCCGGTTATCCCGGTGCGCTTAACAATGTGATAAGCGTATCGTCCTACGGCCCCGACTTCATGCCTGCATACTACACCAACTATGGCCCCGGCTGCAACATTTCCGCTCCCGGAGGAGACATGATGGTTGTCGGAAGCAACAGGCTCGCCGCCGGAGTGCTTTCGACCGTTATTTCCGAGAGGAGTAATGGAAACGACTACGACTTCTTCCAGGGCACTTCCATGGCCTGCCCGCACGTCACGGGCGTTGCCGCGCTCGGACTCGCATATGCGCTCAAGCTCGGCAAGCACTTCACTCTCGACGAGTTCAAGACCATGATCGTGTCTTCCGCCAAAGACATCGATTCCCGCATGAACGGCACCAAGACCCTTGCCGACGGCAAAGTCTTGCAGCTTTACAACTACCGCCACAAGATGGGGTCCGGCGGCATCGACGCCTGGGAACTCATGATGAAGATAGAGGGCATCCCCAGCATCATCGTGTCCACCGGCTCCGAGCAGTGGGTAGACCTTTCCACGTACTTCGGCACATCTTCGGTGAGCCTCACTTACCGCGGCGTGGAGATTCCCGACGCCACCAGGCAGTCGCTCGGCCTCGAGGGCGATCCCTACATCCAGTACGGCCGTCTGTTCATCCATCCCACCAAGATAGGCTCCGGCAAGGTGGTTATCCATGCTGTCGGCGGCGGTGACGAGGTGGGCAGCGACAAGGCTATCGGCGGCATGGCCATCAGCCAGGAGGTATCCATAGTTTCACGTAATTTCAAGGCCGAAAACGGCGGCTGGCTTTAATCTCATCGCACCATGAAAAGAATATTATCAATCATATTGCTCATCGCTGCGGCTGCAGTCTGCGCCGTTTCCTGCAAAGATCCCGTCCCGCCCGAGCCCGATCTCTCCGAAAAGATAATCGGCGAGTGGCAGCTCAAGAGTATCGCCACCAAGGCAACCCTCGGCGGACAGACCGTCGAAGTGTACCTCTCCTTTGAGACCGGCGGCACCTTCACCCTGTACCAGATGCTCGGCCAGGGCAGGTACCATTCGTACAAGGGCAACTGGGCCCTTGCCGACGGCATCCTCACCGGCACCTACAGCACCGGCAAGGCCTGGGGTTCCACCTACACCGTAGACATTACCGACAGCACCCTCACCCTCACTTCCAGCATAGGAGGAGAGGTGGACACCTACGCCAAGACTACCATTCCCGAAAACATCAAAAAGGAAGCTTATGCGAAATAGCATCTTATTTGTCGCCATCCTCCTTCTGGCCTTCCAGGCTCCTCTGGCAGGGCAGAGCCGCTATGTGCCCCACGAGAAGTGGCCTTTCCTCAACGAAGATTTCGCCCCCGGCGAAGTTATCGCTTCGGACGGCAGCAGGCTCGTCATGGACAAGCTCAACATCGGCGTCAACGGTGGCAAGCTCTTCTATGTCGAGAACGACACCCTCAAGATGGCCGGCCTCACTCCCAAGGCGGTGAGGATAGCCGGAGTGGACTTTATCAACTCCCAGGGCGAACTCATGAAGGTGCTTCGCCGCACCGAGCACGGGGCCGTCCTGCTCGCCACCCGGGTGAACCGCGAGGCCATGTCCAGGGCGGACGTGGGCTACGGTTTCAAGTCTTCGGTGTCCGCGGTCGAGAAACGTGACGTTTTCGAGGGCTCCAACGGAGCCACGCTGTCGTTGCGCCTCAACCAGCCCCTGGGGGACGTTGCCGCCCAGAAGCTCGGCGGCGAGGAGCTGATTCTCACCGAAACCAAGTTCATCCATCTGAACGGCGGTTACCGTGTAAGGGCCATAAAGAGTGACGTCAAGTCCGACAGCCGGCTGGACAGCAAAAAGCTGAACGCTTTCTGGAAAGCCAATAAGGTCAAGTATTCCGACGACGATTCGCTGGCTGCCCTCGTAGAATTCCTGCATTCCGAACTCCAGTGAAGCGTTTCCCGCTGATTTTCATACTTCTCGCCTCCGCCGCGGTCATAGTGCTGCTGCAGTTGGGGGAGGAGTATGAATTCTTTTTCCGCGAGCAGACGCTCCTTTTCGACAGCTCCCTTTCGGGCCTGGCTTCAGGGCTCTTGCAGGTCGGCGGACTGTCCGCCGTGCTGGCCGGGCTCCTCACCCAGTTCTTCATTTTCAAATACGCCGGCGCCCTCATCACCGGGGTGCTTGCCGGCCTTGGCGCATGGAACCTCTGGAAGGCGCTGAAATGCCCAGGATGGCTGCTGCCGCTGTGCTTGCTGCCGCTCCTTTCCGAGTGCATCTCCCTTGCCGACCAGTTCTACTCTTACCAGGGGTTCGTCTCCTTCCTGCTCCTCATCCTCGCCCTGAGGTGGTATCTGCCGTTCAGCGAAGGCAGGTCCCTGCGGGCCAGGGTTCTGGCTGGGACGATTCTGACGGCGGCGCTGTTCGTGCTGGCAGGCCCGGTGGCGACCCTGCTTGCGGTGTGCATCTTCGTGTGGACCCTGCTCAAGGACATCAGGCACTGGTACGCGGCGCTGATTCCCGCCGCCGCTCTGGCCGTGCTGGGATATGCCTTCTTCCTTTCCGGCATCACCGACAATTTCTCCAGGACCTTTTTCGCGGCCGGTTATTTCGACGAACTGGTCTATCCGCGGTTCTTCATCAACCTGTCATGGTTCCTCCTGCCCGCGGTGCTGGTTGTCGCCGGGTTGTTCCGGAAGCTGGAGGCCCGTTCCATCATCCCCGCCGCCGTGCTTACCCTGGTAGCGGCAGGCTTCGTTTTCTTCGGTTTCCGGGCCGTGAACGACCCGCTCCAGTACCAGCTCCTGAAAGAGCTGCATTTCGCCGCCAGGGGCAACTGGGAGGCCATTTATGACGATCCGGCCGGCAAGGATCCCAATTATCTTTTCATCAATCTGCGGAATCTGGCCAAGTCCCATCTGGGCCTTCTCCCCGACAGGCTGTTCGACAGCCCGCAGAACGGCGCCAAATCGGTTATGGCGGCATCCACCGGCAACAACCAGAACCCCGACATGGCCTCCATCATGGCATGGGTTTACATGCGCATGGGAGATGTCGCCGCGGCGCAAAATGCGGCCTTCGACGCCCTGGTGGGCTACAAGTGGGGGAATCCCTACATGGCGCGCATCCTGGTGCAGACCAATCTGGTGCTGGGATCCCCGCAGATAGCCGAAAAGTATATCTGCGCACTCGAGAAGACCCTTTTCCATGCACGGTGGGCAAAGGAGCAGAGGCGTTTCCTCGGCGATGAAGCCGCCATCGGGGCGGATCCCCTGCTGTCGCGCTACCGCAGCTGCATCCCTTCCGAAGACCATCTGCTGGCAAGCCCGGAGAGCGACCTTCGGCATATCCTGGAGGCTGCTCCGGCCGATCCCGGAGCGCTGGGCTACTACCGGTCCATCCTCCTTCTGGAAGGCAATCTCGAAGAGATAAAGAATTATATAGAAGCCACTTACGCTCCCGGTGAAGACATCCCCCAAAGACTGGAGGAGGCCTATCTGGTATATTTCAGGAGCAAGAAGCGCATGCCTGACCCCGGCATAATCAGCCAGGAGGTGGCAGATCGCTACGATTCCTTTATCGCGCGGTTCAACGAACTCACGAAAAAGGGCCTGGATCCCGTCCAGGCCATGCGCGGCCGGTATGGCGACACTTTCTGGTATTACATGATTTCCGTGCAAAGATGAAAAAGCTCGCTGTCATAGTATTGTCGGTACTGGCCATCATGTCCTGCGGCAGGGTGGTGCCCTCCGGGAAGCTGGCCGAAGACTACGATATCTTCCCTGATTACAAGGAAGTTACGGTTCCGCCGAATATAGCTCCGCTGAACTTCTGCATGAGCGGGTCATCTGCTTACGCGCTCACCGTCGAGGGTGCCGGGGCGGCTTTCAGCGTGAAAAGCCGCAAGGGCTGTTTCCATCTTCCCGCAGGCAAGTGGAAAAGGCTGCTGAAAGCTTCCAAAGGCTCCGACCTGCACTTCTCAATTGCCGTCAGGCAAGACGGCAAGTGGCTGGAAATGAATCCTTTCACCATCCATGTGGCGGAAGAGGAGGCCAGCCCCTACATAGCCTACCGC
>JAFZLP010000182.1 GCA_017551405.1 Bacteroidales bacterium | reverse complement strand
TGTAGCCAACATAGTTGTACAGACGGACGTTGGTCTCCTCGACGGAGGTCACGCGGGTGACGCCTTCGCAGTCGGGGTTGAAGCCCTTGATGGTGCCGCCGACAGCCTTGGTGTAAACGTTCAGGCTTACGCCGAAGTCGACATCCTCGATGATCTGGTCAACGATCTGGAGCTTGATGTAGGATACCCAAACTGCATCGCTGCCGTGCATGAGCTTGACGCGCACGATAGGAGTACGGCCGATAGCAGCCTTACCCTCGGTGCCGTATACCTTCGGAGTGAGGACACCGTCCTCGGTGAGGTCGAAGAAGTTGATCTGGTCGGTCTCGGGAGTACCGATCTTGTAGTTCTTGACAGGCTCGAACTTCCAGGTGAGGCCGAACTTATTCATGCTAAAATGAGTCCAGGAATAGCCGTAGCCGCTAACGGGGCAGGAATATACATAATAAGGATGAGCCTCCACTATGGTTCTGAGGTCGATGGAACCATTGTAAACAACCACGGTGTCGCAGGTGGCGTGGGTCTCTTCCATGGTGGGGCTGCCGGCGTCGGCCGTCCAGACGATCTTGTCGTCGAGATAGGCGTAAGGATCGACGGCGTCGATGTCGAGGCTGCGGTAATGGGCGTCGATGTAGTCGACGTTCTGGGCCGAAGGATCAGCGGCGGAGAACTCGCTGTGATGCCGCCACGCAACCATGCCGGGTTCTGCGATGCCTGCACCGACGATGGCCTCGTAGTTGACACGGGCGTAGTCGGATACAACGGTGGTCTTTTCCTCGTTGTTCTTTACAACCTTAAGGGCGGCCACATCGACCACTTCGTTAAGCTCGTTGTCCATCTGGTTGACGGTGAGAGTGTTCCAGCCGTCGCCGAGCTCTTTGGTCTTAGGCTTAACCTTGACAGTGAGGATACCGTTCTCGAAGCTAACGAATTCCGGGTTGATGTCCCACTTTTCAGGCTCGTTGTCGGTCTTGGAGGGGACATTGTTCTGGATGATGAAAGCGAGCTCGTCGTCTTTGGTGATGGTTGCAGAAGCCGGGTTCACATGGTAGCTCAGAGTCAACTCTTCCTCGACAGTCTTGGAGCTGCCGGTCGACAGTTTCCAGAGTTCTTTCTTGCTGTCGAGGCTCTCCTTGCTGAGGGGGAAATAAACAAACACCTCTACCGGGATGGCCTCGATACCGTCGATATACATGGGCGGGATGAGGACGAGGCTGCGGAGCTCGTTGGTGAGGTAGACGATGTAGTCGGAAGTGTTGCCGTTGCCGTCGGATACGTTCTTGAAGACAAGGGTGCCGTTCTTGCTGTCGTAAACGCAGAAGGCGGGAGCGGTGACCTCGGTGACGGTGCCCTCGGCCTTGATGCCGGTGTTCTTACCGTTGACGAACCAGTATCCGTTCTTGATTTCTACCGTGACATCTTTGCCGGGATCACCCTGCGGGCCCTGAGCCGATACGCCGGTGTCGACACCGTCGACAAACCAGTTGCCGTTGCCGCCTATGGTGACGACGGGATACCTGCCACCGTTACCGTCGCTGCCGTTGGAGCCGTCGATACCGTCTTTAATGTCAAAATGGGAGCCATCGCTCAGGCTGACCCTCCAGCCCGTAGCGGTACTCTCGACATTGGAGATGACAGATCCTGCATCTATCTTGCCCTGCAGGGAGGTGACGGCAAGTTCGAGGTCGTCTACCTTTGCAGACAGAGCGCTGAGCTCTTCCGTATAGTCTTTACAGGATACTGCAATTCCCGCAAGACCTCCGAGGAGAGCCAGTGCAAGGAATAACTTAGAAAACTTCTTCATTATGATAAAATATAAATAGGTTACAATTAGCTTACAAATTTAAGCATTTTCTTTCATTTCCGCAAGTGCGCTTCCACCGCCCCGTATTACTGTGCGTAGTTCCGCTATTTTTTTTATCTTTGTAAGAATAAAACAATACCGGTTTATGTTTCTTTTAGGTTACGATGTAGGTAGTTCTTCAGTGAAGGCCTCTTTGGTAGATGCACAAAGCGGACAATGCGTTGCATCTGCATTCTATCCGAAAAACGAAGCGCCCATTTCCTCCCCCAAACCAGGCTGGGCGGAACAGGACCCCGAGGCATGGTGGTCATATCTCAAACTCGCCACCACGGAGATAATGCAGGACAAAAACCCGGCTGACATAGCCGCTATAGGCATCAGCTATCAGATGCACGGGCTCGTGTGCGTAGACAAGGACCTCAAGCCCCTGCGCCCGGCTATTATCTGGTGCGACAGCCGTGCGGTCCAGTACGGGCAAAGGGCCATGGAGGCCATAGGCGAGGTGCAATGCCTGAGCCATCTCCTCAACTCCCCCGGCAATTTCACTGCCTCTAAACTGGCCTGGGTAAAGGAAAACGAACCCGAACTGTACGGTAAAATATACAAGTTCATGCTTCCGGGCGACTATATCGCAATGAAGTTCACCGGAGAGGTCTTCACCACGGTGAGCGGCCTTTCAGAAGGCATCTTCTGGGATTTCAAGGAAAAGTGCCCGGCCGATTTCATCTTCTCCCATTTCGGCATCGACAAGGAGCTGATGCCGGAAATACGGCCCACCTTCGGGCCACAGGGCGAGGTTAGTGCAGCAGCAGCCGAAGAGCTGGGGCTCCGCAAGGGCATCCCCATCACCTACAGGGCCGGCGACCAGCCGAACAACGCCCTCAGCCTCAACGTGCTCGAGCCTGGCGAAATAGCATCCACCGCGGGCACCTCCGGAGTGGTATACGGTGTGCTGGACAGCATCACCTACGATCCGAGATCGCGCGTGAATACCTTTGCGCACGTGAACCATACCGACGAAAAGACGCGCCTCGGCGTACTGCTATGCATCAACGGAGTGGGCATACTCAACTCCTGGGCGAAGCACAACTTCATGCCATGGGGCATGACCTACAAAGAGATGGACGAAATAGCCGCAGGCATCCCCATAGGCAGCGACGGCATCAGCGTACTCCCCTTCGGAAACGGTGCGGAAAGGATGCTGGGCAACCGCGAAACGGGCTGCTGCATTTCCGGTCTGGACCTCAAGCGCCACAGTCGGAATCACATGGCCAGGGCCGTACAGGAAGGAATTGTTTTCTCGTTCAAGTACGGAATGGATATAATGAAGGGCATGGGCATTGCCATCAAACGCATCCACGCAGGCTATGCCAACATGTTTCTCAGCTCCGTATTCCGCGAGGCCCTGGCAGCTATAACCGACGCTGTGATAGAGCTTTACGACACCGATGGCAGCGTTGGTGCGGCCAAGGGAGCGGGTATAGGCGCCGGCATCTACAGGAGCTCGTCCGAAGCCTTCTCGACACTCAAGAAGATTTACACGATAGAGCCGTCCAGGGGCACCGAATATGCCGCGGCGTACAAGCGCTGGAGGGCGGAGCTGCAAAAGCAACTGCAACAATAGAAACTAATAATCGCAACAATATGGCAAAAGAGTTTTTTCCGCAGATCGGAAAGATTCCCTTCGAGGGGAAGCAGAGCAAGAATCCGCTTGCATTCCATTATTATGAGCCCGAGAAGGTAGTTCTGGGCAAAAAGATGAAAGACTGGCTCAAGTTCGCGGTGGCCTGGTGGCATACGCTGGGCCAGGCAAGCGGCGACCAGTTCGGCGGCCAGACCCGCAGCTACGAGTGGGACAAGGCCTCCACTCCCCTGCAGAGGGCCAAGGACAAGGTGGATGCCGGCTTCGAATTCATGCAGAAGCTCGGAATCGGATACTTCTGCTTCCACGACGTCGACCTCATTGAAGACACCGACGATATCGCCCAGTACGAGAAGAACATGGCGGACATCACCGACTACCTGAAGGTGAAGATGGCCGAAACCGGCATCAAGAACCTCTGGGGCACCGCCAACGTGTTCGGGCACAAGCGCTACATGAACGGCGCCGCCACCAATCCCGACTTCGACGTGGTGGCCCGCGCAGCCGTGCAGATCAAGAACGCCATCGACGCCACCATCAAGCTCGGCGGCACCAACTACGTGTTCTGGGGCGGCCGCGAAGGCTACATGAGCGTGCTCAACACCGACATGAAGCGCGAGAAGGAGCATCTCGCGGCCATGCTCACCGCAGCCCGCGACTATGCGCGCGCCCACGGCTTCAAGGGCACCTTCCTCATCGAACCCAAGCCCATGGAGCCCACCAAGCACCAGTACGACCAGGATGTCGAGACGGTGGCGGGCTTCCTCCGCGCCCACGGCCTGGACAAGGACTTCAAGGTGAACATCGAGGTGAACCACGCCACCCTGGCAGGCCACAGCTTCGACGAAGAGCTGGCAGTGGCGGTGGACCTCGGCATGCTCGGCAGCATCGACGCCAACCGCGGCGACGCTCAGAACGGCTGGGACACCGACCAGTTCCCGGTAGACAACTTCGAGCTCACCCAGGCCATGCTGCAGATCATCCGCAACGGCGGCCTGCATGACGGCGGCTCCAACTTCGACGCAAAGATACGCCGCAATTCCACCGACCTCGAAGACCTCTTCATCGCCCACATCAGCGGCATGGACCAGATGGCTAGGGCACTGCTCAACGCGGCTAAGATTATCGAAGAGTCTCCTCTTCCCAAGATGCTCAGGGAGCGCTACGCGTCCTTCGACAAGGGCGAAGGCAAGCGCTTCGAAGAGGGCAGGATGACCCTCGAGGAGCTCGTAGAATATGCTAAGAAGAAAGGAGAACCCGCACAGACCTCCGGCAAGCAGGAGCTCTACGAAGCGATAGTGGCGCTGTATGCAGAATAGTTATTCCCAGAAAGGCAGCCCGTCCTACCTTTTCGCGATTGTGCTGGCCGCAGTCGTGGGCGGGCTCCTGTTCGGTTACGACACCGCGGTGATTTCCGGCGCCGAGAAGGGCCTGCAGGCCTTCTTCATGAACGCTACGGACTTCACCTACACCAACTTCATGCACGGGTTCACCACGTCCAGCGCCCTCATCGGATGCGTCATCGGCAGCTTCCTCTCCGGAATCATGGCCAGCCGCATCGGCCGCCGCAAGTCGCTGTTCGTGGCAGGTATCCTGTTCTTCCTCAGCGCTCTGGGCTCATTCAGGCCCGAGTTCCTGTTCTTCGAATACGGAGTGCCCACCAGGAGCCTCCTGTGGGCGTTCAACGGCTACCGGGTGCTGGGCGGCATTGGTGTCGGCATGGCATCCGCCATCTGCCCCATGTACATCGCCGAGATATCCCCGGCCGAGAAACGCGGCACCCTCGTATCGTGGAACCAGTTTGCCATAATCTTCGGCCAGCTGGTGGTGTATTTCGTGAACTTCCTCATCCTCGGTTCGCACGCGAATCCGGTCGTCGACCTCGTAGACGGGGTGAACAGGGTGATGAATCCCGAAGCCGCGGCTTGGACCACGGCCACCGGCTGGAGGCTCATGTTCGTGAGCGAGGCAGTGCCGGCGGGCATTTTCACCATCCTGGCGCTGCTAATTCCCGAGACTCCGCGCTACCTGGCGATGAACGGAAAGGACGACAAGGCCCTGTTCGT
The DNA here is from genome assembly GCA_017551405.1 of Bacteroidales bacterium. Taxonomy (GTDB): domain Bacteria; phylum Bacteroidota; class Bacteroidia; order Bacteroidales; family UBA932; genus Cryptobacteroides. The sequence continues at coordinate 501 of JAFZLP010000182.1, read as the reverse complement.
GCTCAGCAGGATCAACGGCGAATCGAAGGCCCGCCAGATTCTCGCGGACATCAAGGCCACCACCGAGCAGAAGACCGAAAAGCTCTTCACCTACGGCTGGGTGGTCATCTTCGTGGGCATCATGCTCAGCGTGTTCCAGCAGGCCATAGGCATCAATGCGGTGCTCTATTTCGCCCCGCGCATCTTCGAGTCCATGGGGCTCGGCAATCCTATGGTGTACACGGTGGTGATGGGTGTCATCAACATCACCTTCACCCTGGTGGCGGTCTTTACGGTAGAGAAGCTCGGCCGCAAGCCGCTGCTCATCACCGGCTCGCTCTGCATGGCCCTCGGCGCCCTCGGAGTGGCGCTGAGCAACATCGTGGAGGTTCCCGCCATCGTGCCCGTCATCAGCATCCTCATCTACAGCGCCTCCTTCATGTTCAGCTGGGGGCCCATCTGCTGGGTGCTCATCAGCGAAATCTTCCCCAACACCATCCGCAGCCAGGCCACGGCCATCGC
>JAFZLP010000181.1 GCA_017551405.1 Bacteroidales bacterium | reverse complement strand
GTGGAATTGCCGGAAGGCTGCAAGGTCTGGACCGTGTCGGAGGACGGGGCATCCATCTATTCGGCATCGGAAGTGGCCAGGGAGGAGTTCCCCGACGAGGACGTGACGGTGCGCGGTGCAGTTTCGATAGGCCGCCGCCTCATGGATCCGCTGGCCGAACTGGTAAAGATAGACCCGAAGAACCTGGGGGTGGGCCAGTACCAGCACGACGTCGACCAGTCCCTTCTCAAAGAGAAGCTCGACAACACCGTGGAAGCCTGCGTGAATGCGGTTGGAGTCAACCTGAACACGGCTTCGCCGTATCTGCTCCGCTATGTCGCGGGGATAGGCCCTTCGCTGGCCAAGGCTATAGTGGACTACAGGACTTCCGGCGTGGGATTCAGCTCGCGTTCCGAGCTGCTGAAAGTGCCGCGTCTGGGGCCCGCTACCTATGAGCAGTGCGCCGGATTCCTCCGCGTGAAAGGGGCTCGGAATCCCCTTGACGATTCGGCAGTCCATCCCGAAAGCTATTTCGTCGTGGACAGGATGGCTAAGGACCTGGGCGTGTCCGTGGGCGAACTGGTCGGGAACCGCGAACTCTGCTCTAAGATCGACGCATCCAGGTATGTGGGGCTGAAAGGCTCCCGTTCAGCTGAAGGAGTGGGCCTGCCCACCGTCAACGACATCCTCAAAGAACTGGCCAAACCCGGGCTCGACCCGAGGGAATCCGCTTCGGAATTCTCGTTTGCCGACGACATCCATGACATAGAAGACCTCAGGCCCGGCATGGAGCTTCCCGGTATCGTGACCAACATCACCGCCTTCGGCGCCTTCGTGGACATAGGCCTGCACGAAAACGGCCTGATCCACGTGTCACAGATGGGAAAGAGAGGGCATGCCGATCCTTCCAGGGTGCTCAAACTCCACCAGCAGATAAAGGTCGACGTTGTGAGCGTCGACCTTGAACGGGGCAGGATAGCCCTTAAGCTTATCCGTTAGATTTACTTTTCCGCTGAAATACGGATCCTGCAGGGTCTAAGGCCCTTCGATTTCAGGATTACAGTGCTTCTGCCGGGTTTGCCGGCAGACTGGACTATTACGGTGAGTTTTCCGCTGAAAAGATGCATTTCAGGGTTCTGGAAGGACTCGAGGCAGGTCGGATCGCCGTTGCCGATTGCACGGAAACGGACCGACTTTCCGCGGACTTTTACCTTTACCGGTTTATCAGCGTCCGGAACGGGATTTCCGTTTTTATCAAGCACGGAGACCGTGATATAGGAGAGGTCGTCGCCGTCTGCGCGTATGGACGTCCTGTCGGCCGAAGCAGTCAGTTTCCGGGGAGCCGAGGCCGTGCGAACGCTCTCGCGTGCGACTTCGTTTCCATCTGAATCATAAGCGATTACGAGGATCTCTCCGGGTTCATAAACCACGTCTTTCCACATCAGGCGGTAGCGTCCTTCGACATCCGCAGTCTGGCTGCCGTCGGTCTTTTCAGACGCCTCCTCTTTCTTTCTGACACCCTGTGAAACCCCGTTCACGAACAGTTCCGCCGCCGGGTAGGAAGTGTATACGAAGACGGGCGTGATCTCGCCTTCGCGGCCCGGCCAGGTCCAGTGGGGGAGAATGTGCAGGGTTGCGTCCTCGGTGTTCCAGACGCTCCGGTAAAGGTAGTAGCGGTCTTTTGGCAGGGACGCAAGGTCAATTATTCCGAAGTATGAGGAGTGGGCGGGCCAGGCGTCGGTATCGTAGGGATGCGGCTCGCCCAGATAATCGAAGCCGGTCCATACGAACTGCCCCAGGTACCAGGGGTAATCGTCCGCCAGCGCGAAATCGATGTCGGGGATATTGCTCCAGGATGCCGCGTCCAGATCGTATGAGGAGCTCTGCATGTCGGGTGTGACTTTGCCGAACGCCTTTTCGGCAGGGAAGTGATACACCCCCCTGGAACTGACCGTGGAGGCCGTTTCGGAGCCGAGGATGAAGCCCTGGGGGAGCATCTTCATGCCTTCCAGGAACATGAACGTGCGGTAGTTGTATCCCGGCACGTCCAGGGCGGCCGCGAAGCCGTTGCGGTTCACCGACCAAACCTGGTCCATCCCGCAGGTGACGGGACGGGTGGGATCGAGGCGGTGGCAGATGTCCTGGAGGAACTTTGCGGTTTCAATCCCGCCGGGAGCGCTCTGGGAGGGCACCTCATTGCCTATGCTCCACATGACCACGGCGGGGTCGTTGCGGTAGTGCAGGAGCATGGCTTCCATGTCTTTCTCGGCCCAGTTCAGGAAAAAGCGGTGATAGCCGCTGTCGCACTTTGCCACGTCCCATTCGTCGAAAGGCTCCAGCATCATCATGAATCCCATTTCATTACAGAGCTCGACCAGTTCCGGGGCAGGCATGTTGTGGGAGGTGCGGATGGCGTCGCAGCCCATGTCTTTCAGGAGTGCGAGCTGATGCCTTATGGCAGATCTGTTGACTGCCGACCCGAGCGGCCCCAGGTCGTGGTGGAGGCAGACGCCCTTGAACTGGCGCCTTTTCCCGTTGAGACGGAAACCGCCTTCCGCCGTGACGGAAATGCTCCTTATTCCGAATACGATCTCATATCGGTCTATGATTTCAGACTCTTTTTTAAGCAGGATTTCGGCCGTATAGAGGTTCGGATGCTCGGGCGACCAAAGTTCCGGAGCATTTACAAACAGTTTCTGTGTGTTAATTGTATCAGCCTCTATTTCATTAGAAGAAACAACTTCGTTATGGAACGGATCTCTTATTACTGTCTGCAATTTTACCCCTTCCAGCGGGCCTTCGACCCTGGTTTCCACCTGAATGGTTGCCCGCTCGGGGGAGACTTCGGGAGTGGTCACGAAAGTGCCCCATACCGGCACGTGCGTTTCGCCAGTGAGCAGCAGGTGGACGTTGCGGTAGAGGCCCGCGCCGGGATACCAGCGGGAACTCTGCTCGCGGTTGTGGAGCGTTACCTCCAGCAGATTCTCGCCAACCGTGGCGGCGGGGGACAGGTCGACGACGAAGGAATTGTAGCCGTATGGCCAGAAGCACAGCTCCTTGCCGTTCAGGGATACCCTTGCCTCCGACATGGCCCCGTCGAAGACGAGGGTGGCCTTTCTGCCTTCCGGCAGATTTAGGCTTGTGCGGTAGATGCCGGTGCCTGCCCAGGGGAGGCCGCCGCTGCGGGCGGTCTTTTCGCTGGGAACAGTCTCCCCGTTCTGGGTGATCGCCACGACCTGGAGGTCGTTGGAACGGTCGAAGGGGCCGAATATGGCCCAGTCATGGGGAATGCTGACATCCTCCCAGGCATCGGCATCCCCTTTACGGAACTGCCAGCCGTCTTTTAGGAGGATTTCGCTGCGCTGGGCGAATGCCGGAAGGGCTGCGAGTATGGCTGCCGCCAGGAGTGATAATCTTTTCATTGGGCAAAGGCGTCAAGGGCTGAGGTGGGTTTGCCGGAATTGTCGAAGGCGCCCTTGGTGTAGCCGTTCCAATTCCCGTAACATTCTGGTTCCCAATAGAATACACCAAGGCAGCCGGTAGTGCTGCGGGCCCCCTGCACCATTGCGGTGAGGAAATCCCCGGCCCACTTGGCATCCCAGGGGGCGCCGACCTCGCAGACCATGGTCTGGCATTTATAGGTGTTCGCCAGGGACATCATGTTTGCGATGCAGCTCTTGACGTACGACTGCCAGTTGGTTTCATCGGGATAGAGCGACAGGCCTATCACGTCCCATTTAGCCCCGCTCTGCTTTACCAGGTCGAGGAACCAGGTCGTGCGGCCGAGGTCGTAGCCATTGTCGATGTGCAGCAGCACCTTGGCCTTGGGAAATACTGCCTTGGACGCGTTGTAGCCCGCGGT
>JAFZLP010000180.1 GCA_017551405.1 Bacteroidales bacterium | reverse complement strand
TCGATGCCGTTCAGTCCGAACTTGTCGTAGACGTCCTTTCCGGCCTTGGTGTCCAGGTTGTGATAGGAGGGGAGACAGTGCATGAACTTGCAGTTCGGATTGCCGGTGCGCTCCATGAGCTTGGCGTTCACCTGGTAAGGCATGAGCATGCCGATACGCTCCTTCCAGACCTCGTCGGGCTCGCCCATGGACACCCAGATGTCGGTGTAGATGAAGTCGATGCCCTTCACGCCTGCGTCGACGTCGTCGGTCACAGTTACGCGTGCGCCGGTTTCGGCCGCTATCTTACGGCATTCGTCGATGAGTTCCTGCGAAGGCCAGAGGGCCTTGGGCGCCACGATACGCACGTCCATGCCCATCTTTGCACCGCCTACGAGGAGGCTGTTGCCCATGTTGAAACGGGCGTCGCCGACATATGCGAAGGCAATCTCGTGGAGTTTCTTGTCGCTGTGCTCCTGCATGGTGAGGAGGTCTGCAAGCACCTGTGTGGGATGGGCCTCGTTGGTGAGTCCGTTCCAGACGGGAACGCCGGCGAACTCGGCGAGTTCTTCCACGGTGGTCTGCTTGAAGCCGCGGTATTCGATGCCGTCGAACATGCGTCCGAGAACGCGCGCGGTGTCCTTCATGGTCTCCTTGATGCCGATCTGGCTGCCGGAAGGGCCGAGGTAGGTCACGTGAGCGCCCTGGTCATAGGCGGCAACCTCGAATGCGCAGCGGGTGCGGGTCGAGGTCTTCTCGAATATGAGCGCGATGTTCTTGCCTTTCATGCGCGGAACCTCAGTGCCTGCGTATTTGGCACGCTTGAGGTCGCGGGCGAGGTCGAGGAAATACTGGATCTCCTTCGGGGAGAAATCGAGGAGTTTAAGGAAGCTCCTGTTGCGAAGATTGTAAGCCATTTTATTGATTTTGATTATTTTACGATTCTTGTGCCGCAGGCCGGGTTGCCCAGCTGGCCCGCTTCGGTGATAACGCATTCGCTGCCGCCGTTCTCGACGAAGGAGATGCCGGCGCGAACCTTGGGCGCCATGGATCCTTCGGTGAACTGGCCCTGGGCGAGATACTCTTTTGCTTCCGCCACGGTGATGGTATCGAGCGCCTTCTGGTCCGGCTTGCGGAAGTTGATGTAAACCTTGGGGACGTCCGTGAGGATGTAGAATTCGTCGGCACCTATCTGACTTGCGCAGAGGGCGCTGGCGAGGTCCTTGTCGATCACGGCTTCCACGCCCTTGTGACCCTCGGCGGTGTCGATCACGGGGATTCCGCCGCCGCCAACGGTGACTACGATGACACCGTCCCTGGCGAGCTTCTCGACCACTTCTATGTTGTTGATCTTCAGGGGGACAGGGGAGGCTACGACCTTGCGCCAGCCGTTGCCCTTCGGGTCTTCGCGATACACGGCGCCGGTTTCTTCATGAAGCTTTTCAGCCTGCTCGCGGGTGTAGTAGGGGCCTACCGGTTTGGTGGGATTCTGGAACTTGGGGTCGTCCGCGCCGACCTCGACGCGGGTGACGAGCGTGACCACCTTGCGGTCGATGCCGTGTCGGCGCATCACCCTCTCCATACCTGTCTCTATCATGTAGCCGATGGAGCCCTGGGTCTCGCTGCCGCAGAAATCCATGGGCATGGCCAGGAGACCGTATTCCTTCTGGCCGGCCTCGTGGCGGAGGAGTCCGTTGCCTACCTGCGGGCCGTTGCCGTGGCCTATGATAATGTCATAGCCTTTCTCCATGAGAGGCCAGAGCTGTTCGCAGGTGTCCTCTACATTTGCGAGCTGTTCGGCGTATGTTCCCTTCTGGCCGCTGCGCAGAAGCGCGTTGCCGCCGAAGGCTATCATTGCAAGTTTCTTTTTCATTATAGAGATTCGAACACGTTCTTGATGATGCCGATGGCTTCGCGGAGCTCTTTCTCGTTGATGGTCAGAGGCGGAGCGAAACGGATGATGTGCCTGTGGGTGGGCTTTGCAAGCAGGCCGGCGTCGCGGAGCTTGAGGCAGATGTCCCAGGCCTCGATGCCGTTCTGCGGCTCGGTCACGACTGCGTTGAGCAGGCCCTTGCCGCGGACGAACTTGAAGAACGGGCTCTTGATCTTGGAGATTTCCTCCCTGAAGATGAGACCCATCTTGTAGGCGTTCTCGGTGAGATGCTCGTCCCTGATGACGCTGAGGGCCGCGACAGCGACCTTTGCGGCGAGGGGATATCCGCCGAAGGTGGAACCGTGCTCTCCGGGCTTGATGGTGAGCATGATTTCGTCGTTGGCCAGGACGGCGGAAATGGGAAGGGCTCCGCCCGAAAGGGCCTTGCCTATGGTCACGATGTCGGGATGGACACCCTCGTAGTCGCAGGCCATGAGGCGGCCGGTGCGGCCGATGCCGGTCTGCACCTCGTCGGCGATGAAGAGGCAGTTATGCTTGTGGCAGAGGTCGTAGCATTCCTTGATGAATCCGTCGTGGGGAACGTATACGCCGGCCTCGCCCTGGATGGGCTCCATGAGAAGGGCGGCCACCTTGTCGCCTTTCTCCTCGAGCACCTTGCGGACAGCTTCGGTGTCGTCGTAGGGGACGCGTACGAAGCCCGGGGTGAAGGGGCCGTACTGCGAATAGCTTTCGGGATCGTTCGAAAGGGTGACGATGGTGATGGTGCGGCCATGGAAGTTGCCGTCCATTACTATGATGAGGGCTTCGTTCTCGGGAATGCCCTTGATTTTATATCCCCAGCGGCGGGCGAGCTTGAGGGCGGTTTCGACGGCCTCTGCGCCGGAGTTCATGGGCAGGAGCTTGTCGTAGCCGAAGAATTCCGTGGCGAATTTCTCGTACGGGCCGAGGCAGTCGTTATAGAATGCCCTGGAAGTGAGGCAGAGCTTCTGGGCCTGCTCGGTGAGGGCCTTGACAATCTTGGGATGGCAGTGGCCCTGGTTTACTGCGGAATATGCCGACAGGAAATCGAAGTAGCGTTTGCCGTCTACTCCGTAAAGGTAAATACCTTCGCCCCTCTCGAGGACGACGGGAAGCGAATGGTAGTTGTGGGCGCCGTAGCGCTCTTCCATTGCCATGTAATCGGCAGATGTGAGTTTTTTGTCCATGTTAAATTATGTGATTATGATGTTATTTGTCTCTGAGGAGGGGAAGGGTGCTGCAGCGCAGCAGGCCGCCCATCTTGCTGATTTCGCGGTAGGGAACCGTCTCGACTGTGGCACCCCAGCTTTCAAGCCATGCCTTCAGGCGGGTGAAGTGCTCTTCCACCACCACGATGTCGGGAGCGATGCTGAAGATGTTGGAATTCATCCAGTACATCTCTTCGCGGGTGAGTTCCAGCACATTTTCCTTCCCGAACAGGGCGACGAGCCTTTCGGCGTCGCGGGGATTGATGAAGCCCGGCTTGTAGATGATGGCCTTGTCCTTTCCGACCGGCATGAAGGTGCAGTCCAGGTGGAGTATGCCCTCGTTCGGATCGGTGTCGCTCTTGCGGAGGTTCAGCGGGATTATCTTCTTTTCGGGGAAGATCATCTTCAGATAGTCTATGGCGAGGGTATTCGTCCTTGCCGTCTTGACCTGGGGATAATCGGAGAAGGCGTACTGCCCGACGAAGATGTATTCGTTCCAGAGGACCACGTCTCCGCCCTCCACGTGAACCATCTCGGGAAGGTTGTAGATCTGCTTGTAGTGGATATGCGAATAGATGTCTTCGTATGCGTCGATTTCCTCCTGGCGGTCGGGGATGACGTTGGATACAACTATTTTGTCGTCGATTACGAAGCCGACGTCACGGGAGAATATCTGGTTGCAGTTCTCTACGAGCTTGGGCCGCAGAACTTCCACGCCGTGCTTCTTCAGGATCTTTTCGAAGGCGCCCATTTCGGCGGTGATGTCTTCCTGTGAGGGATACACGCCGTTCTTTACCGATTCGTACGATTTGCTGTCGTAGGTTTCGGCCAGGGTGGGGGTCGGACCGTTGGATTGCGGCAGACCCAGAACTACCGTCCTCAGCCTCGAGGTCTCATTTTGGACGAATATTTCCATTGGTTACGAATTGTTATTAAATGCGGACGCAAAGATAATATTTTGCTTTCAATCTTCCTAAATTTTAGGTAAATTTGCAAGACTGTAGAACACTGAAAACTAACAAGCATATGAACAACTCACTCATCACTTTCCCCCTTCCCGCAAATGAACCCGTAAAGGCCTGCCTGGAAGGCTCTCCCGAACGTATCGCACTCGACAAGGAACTGGACCGCCAGTACAACACCGTTGTGGAAATCCCCGCCATTATCGGCGGCAAAGAGGTCCGCACCGGCAAGATCGCCGAAGTCACCTGCCCCACCGAGCACGGCCACGTGCTCGCCCGTTACCACATGGTAGGGGAGAAGGAAGTGAAGATGGCCATCGACGCCGCCATGAAGGCCCGCGAAGAGTGGAGCCGCACTCCCTGGACCACCCGCGCCGCCATCAACCTGAAGTGCGCCGAACTCCTGAGCACCACCTGGCGTGCAAAGATCAACGCCGCCACCATGCTGGGCCAGGGCAAGAACATCTACCAGGCTGAAATCGACTCCGCTGCCGAAACCTGCGACTTTTTCCGCTACAACGTGTCCTTCGCCTCGCAGATATATGCAATGCAGCCGAAGGATGCAAAGAACTGCATCGACCACAATGAGTTCCGTCCGCTCGAGGGCTTCATCCTCGCGGTCACTCCGTTCAACTTCACCAGTATCGCTTCCAACCTCTGCATGACTCCCGTGCTCATGGGCAACGTGGCGCTCTGGAAGCCCAGCCGTACCGCCCTCCTCAGCAACTACTATCTCATGCTGCTCTACAAGGAGGCCGGCCTTCCCGACGGAGTCATCAACTTCCTGCCCGGCAGCGGCGAGCTCATCGGCAAGGTCTGCACCGAAAGCCACTACTTCGCAGGCCTGCATTTCACCGGCTCCACCGCCACCTTCAACAGCCTCTGGGCCTCCGCAACCAAGAATCTTGACAATTACATCAGCTATCCCCGCATAGTCGGCGAAACCGGCGGCAAGGACTTCATCTTCGTGCATCCCAGCGCGGATCCCGCCGCCGTTGCCCATGCAGCCTTCACCGGCGCCTTCGAGTATCAGGGGCAGAAGTGCTCCGCAGCATCCCGCATGTACATACCCAAGAGCATGTGGCCCGATGTGCTTGGGCGCCTCAAAGACATGGCCTCCCAGGTCAAGATGGGCGGCGTGCGCGACCACGACAACTACATCAACGCAGTCATAGACGAAGCCTCCTTCAAGCGCATAGAGGCCCAGATAGAGAACGCCCGGGGCAGCAAGGACGCCAAGGTCGTGCTCGGCGGCAAATGCGACAGGACCGTAGGCTGGTTCGTTGAGCCTACCGTAATCGAAACCTCCGATCCCAAGTTCAAGACCATGGTGGAAGAGATTTTCGGCCCCGTGCTCACCGTCTATCCATATGAAGACGCCAAGTGGGAAGAAGCAGTGAAACTCTGCGACGAGACCTCTCCCTACGGCCTCACCGGCTCGGTCTTCGCCAAAGACCGCCTCGCGGCCGAAAAGATATCCGACATGCTCTGCTACGCAGCCGGCAACTTCTACATCAACGACCGTCCTACCGGT
>JAFZLP010000032.1 GCA_017551405.1 Bacteroidales bacterium | reverse complement strand
TCGCCCGCAAAGGCGAAGGCCGTATTCAGCGAAGTGTACTATCCGGCCGGCTGGAAACTGACGGTGGCTGATACCGGCGAAGTCCTTCCCATCTCATTGTCCGACAAGGTTTTGCGCTCGGCGGTACTGCCCGCCGGAGAGCATGACCTGGTGATGCGGTTCGAGCCGGAATCGTATGCTACGGGAAAGACCGTGTCGCTGATATGCTCCATCCTGGCGCTGCTGGCGGTACTTGCTGCGGCAGCCCTGATGATATTCAAGCCTAAAGGAGATTAGTCACCGCGATAACCGCGATGGCCACGGGGGCCACCCATTTGATGAGGAAGTGCACAAAGGGATAGATGCGGCTTCCGAAGGTTTCGGCGGCCACTGTTTTGGGCATCTTCCAGCCTACCACCACCGAGAACACGAAGGCTCCGAGGGTCATGAAGATGTTGCTCGTGGCGAAGTCGCAGGCGCTGAACACCTTCGGGAGCAGGGCGCAGAGCGACCCGAGCACGAGGGCGCCGGCGAATACCGCGACCACGGCCTTCCTGCGGCTGAATTTCTTTTCGTCCACAAGCCATGCGACCACCACCTCGTACATCGAAATGGATGAGGTGAGCGCCGCTATGAGCACGGCGAGGAAGAACACGATGGGGATGACCGGACCCATGCGGGAGAAGATCACCGGCAGGGTTTCGTACACCAGCGACGGGCCGGCTCCGGGCTCGAGGCCTTCGACCGAGAAGACTGCGGGCATTATGGCAAGCCCCGCCAGCATGGCGAAAACGGTATCGAAAAACGCAGCCCACAGGCTTGTGGGAAGGATTTTCTCGCTTTCCTTCATGTACGAGGAATAGGTGATGATGCACCCCACTCCCAGCGAGAGCGAGAAGAAACTCTGCCCGAGCGCCGCGGCTATGCCGGGAAGGTCGAGCTTGGAGAAATCGGGCTTGAACAGATAGTCGAGCCCGTCCCTGCTGCCGGGAAGGGACAGAGAGCGCACTGCGATTGCCACCATCATCACAAAGAGCAGCGGCATCATCACTTTGGAGAAGTTGCCTATGCCCTTCTGCACCCCCAGCGCCACTATCGTTGCGGTGAGGGAGAGGAAGATGAAGAAGCACAGCAGGCATTCCCAGGCCGACGAGGACATCTGCCTGAAGATGCCGGCGGAGGCTTCGAACGACAGGCCGCTGAAACCGCCGAAGACGGAACGGACCAGGTAGTCGAAGCTCCAGCCTCCGACGACGCTGTAGTACGAGGTGATGACGAATGCCGCCAGGATGCCCATGTAACCGGCCCATCGCCATTTGGGCGCCACCTGTTTCATGGCCCCGAGGGGGTTCAGGCGGGTGCTTTTGCCCAGGATGCCTTCGGCGAAGAAGACGGGGAGCGAGATGAGCAGGCAGCAGAGCACGTATACCAGGATGAACGCGCCGCCGCCGTGCTTGCCTACCATGTAGGGGAAGCGCCAGATATTGCCCAGCCCGATTGCGGACCCGGCGAGGGCCATTATCACCACGAAGCGGCTGCCGAAGTTTTCTCTCTGTCCTGCCATGGGTTACTTTCTGTGGTATATGACAAACTGGTATTCGATGCCGTCCTCTTTGTGGATGCGGGACTTCCAGCCGGGACGCCAGACCTTGGGATCGATTTCGGGGAAGAAGGCGTCGGCGCCGGGAACGGTGGTGCGGACGTGGGTGATGTAGAGCTTGTCCATGTGCGGAAGGGCCGCCTTGTAAACTGAGGCTCCGCCCATTATGAAGCACTTGCGGGCGGGCCTTGCAGCCTTGTAGGCCTCGTCGAAGGAGTTCACGCAGATGACCTCCGGGATAGGGTCTCCCCCGAGGTTGAGCACTATGTTCTTGCGGTGCGGCAGCGGCCTGAAGGGCAGCGAGAAATAGGTTGTGCGCCCCATTATTACCGGGTGCCCCTTTGTCTTTTTCTTGAAATACTTGAGGTCCTCCGAGAGATGCCAGGGGAGCGAGCCCTTTACGCCGATGGCATGGTCTTCCGCTATGGCCACTATCAAACACTTTTCCATACTCCAAATATACGGATATTTTTATTGGAATATTGAATATTTTTGCCCATTTTCGCATACACTGAAAACACATCAATTACCAATATGAAAAAATTCCTCTTCGCAGTTATGGTCCTTCTGGCGGCTGCCTCATGCACCGACGACCTCAAGGAACAGCTCGCAAATCACGAAGCCCGCATTTCGGCGCTCGAAACAATCTGCAGTCAGATCAATTCCAACATCACTTCGATGCAGACGGTGATCGCCGCCCTTCAGAACCGCAATTATATCACTGACGTCCAAGCAATTATGGACGGTGGCAAGGTCATCGGATACAGTATCACCTTCTCCAACTCCCAGACTGTCTCCATCTACAACGGAGAAAAGGGTGAAACCGGCGCCACACCTGTAATCAGCGCCAAGCAGGACAGCGACGGAGTGTATTACTGGACCGTCGACGGGCAGTGGCTGCTGGTGAACGGGGCCAAGGTGCCCGTAACCGGCCCCAAGGGTGAAACCGGCGCGGCCCCGAAGCTCAAGATCGAAAACGACTACTGGTA
>JAFZLP010000179.1 GCA_017551405.1 Bacteroidales bacterium | reverse complement strand
TTGAAATAGGCCATCATGTCTTTGATTTCGGCCCTCTCGAAAAAGGAATTGCCCGAATAGATCATGTACGGGATGTTCCTGCGGCGGAGCTGCTCCTCCAGCGCGCGCGACTGGGAATTGGTCCTGTACAGGATTGCAAAGTCCTGATACTTGGCCCTTTCCCTCTGCATGCGGGAGATTATGTCGGACACTATCATGATGGCCTCGTCCTGCTCGGTGTAGGCCTTGAAGAACTTGATCTTGTCGCCCGCCTCCCCTACTGAATAGCATTTCTTGGGGATGCGGCCCTGGTTGTGGGCGATCACCGAATTGGCCGCCTGCACTATGTTGGAGGTGGAGCGGTAATTGCGCTCCAGGCGCACCACGGCGCATTCTGGATAGTCTTTCTGGAAATTGAGGATGTTCTCTATTTTGGCCCCGCGGAAGGCGTAGATGCTCTGGGAGTCGTCGCCCACCACGCAGATGTTGTGATGCGGGGATGCCAGCTTCTTGAGAATCAGGTACTGGGCGTAATTGGTGTCCTGGTACTCGTCCACCATGATATAGGAGAAGCGCCCGGCGATGGCGGCGAGGGCGTCCTTGTTGTCGCGGAAGAGGATGTTCGTCTGCATGAGGATGTCGTCGAAGTCCATGACTCCGCTCTGCTTGAGCCTGCGCTGGTAAAGCTCGTACACCTCGCCCAGCCTGGGCCTCTTGGAGGCGGCGTCCGCGATCTGGAAATCGGGGTTGCTCCGGTATGCCGTGACGGTGAAGAGCGCATTCTTGGCGAAGGAGATGCGGGCCAGCACGTCCTTTGGCTTGTACACCTTGTCGTCGAGGCCCAGCTCCTTGATGCAGGCCTTGACGGCGCTGGTGGAGTCGGACTGGTCGTAGATGGTGAAGGAGGAAGGATAGCCGAGGGATTCGGCATACTCGCGCAGGAACCTTACGAAGATGCTGTGGAAGGTGCCCATGACCACCCTGCGGGCCCGCCTTTCCCCTACCATGAGGGCGATGCGGTCTTTCATTTCGCCGGCGGCCTTCCGGGTGAAAGTGAGGGCCAGGATGCGCGACGGGTCGATATCTTCCTTTGCCAGGATATAGGCAACCCTGCTGGTGAGGACCCTGGTTTTTCCCGAGCCGGCACCGGCGACTATCAGTTCAGGGCCCGCAATGCATTCCACCGCCCTTTTCTGCTCGGGATTAAGACCTTGCAGCACAGATTCCATTTTATCGCTCATCACGACGCTAAATTACAAAAAAAATGGCTATATTCGTAGGTTAGCCGAAGATTAAACTATTCAACAATATCTACTAGAACCGTATGTCCAACAAAATCGTTTTGAAAAGAGGCCTTGACATCCCGGTTTCCGGGAAAGCCGAGTGCCGCATCTCCAAGACAGTTTCTCCGGACGTAGTCGCCGTCTGCCCGGCAGATTTCAAGGGCTTCATCCCCCGCCTGCTGGTGAAGGAGGGCGACAGCGTATCCTGCGGCTCTCCCGTCCTGGCAGACAAGAAGCACCCCGAAATCCTGGTGGCTTCCCCTGTCAGCGGCACAGTCAAAGAAATTGTCCGCGGCGAAAAGCGGAAACTCCTCGCGGTGCTGGTCACCCCCGGCGAAAAGCAGGAGAGACTCGATTTTGGAGTCAAGTCGCCCGAAAGCCTTGATGCAGGGCAAATCAAGGCCGCCATCCTCGAAAGCGGGCTCTGGCCGTTCATCATCCAGCGGCCCTACGGCATCCTGGCCAATCCGGCAGACACGCCCAAGGCGGTCTTCGTATCGGCCTTCGACACCGCGCCGCTCGCAGCTTCGCCCGAATTCACCCTCGGCGACAGGATGGCGGACATCCAGACCGGCATCGACGCCATGGCAAAGCTTACCGGAGGCGGAGTGCACATCGGCCTCAACGCCGCGAACTATGCCTCAACCCCGTTCCACAAACTCGAGAACGTGGTCACCCACGTCTTCGAAGGAAAGCATCCGGCAGGCAACGTCGGGGTGCAGATCAGCCACGTGTGCCCGGTCACCAAGGGCAGCGTCATCTGGACCGTCTCCCCGCTCGGCCTCGCAGCCATCGGCGCCCTCTTCAACACCGGCACCTACAACGTCCGCCGCAAGGTGGCCGTATGCGGTCCGCTGGCCATCGAGCCGGCCTATGCCGACACCCTCCCCGGCGCTCCCATGAGCACCCTGGCCGGCTTCATCGGCAACTCTGAAGACGCTCGCGTAGTCAGCGGCAACATCCTTTCCGGCACCACCGTCGGCCGCGAAGGCTACCTCGGCTTCTACGACAACACCGTCACGATCCTCAAGGAAGGCACCGAAGAAGAGCTCCTCGGGTGGATGAACCCCCTCAGGCTCAAGCTCTTCAGCAACGACATGTCGTATTTCTCGTGGCTCACTCCCAAGAAAAAGTACGACATGGACACCAACCTCCACGGCGGCCCCCGCGCATTCGTCATGAGCGACCGCTACTATGCCAAGGTGCTCCCCATGGACATCTATCCGGTCTATCTCCTCAAGGCATGCCTCGCCGGCGACATCGACAAGATGGAGCAGTTCGGAATCTACGAAGTGATTCCCGAAGACCTCGCCGTCTGCGAGTTCATAGACCCTTCCAAGAACGACATACAGCAAATCATTGCAAACGGCATTCGCCTGATGCTCAAAGAAATGGAATAGCATATGAAAAAGTTCTGGACAGCAACCAAAGATGCCTTTGCAACGTTCCTGCACGTCCCCGGCACGGTCACCCGCAGCGGTGCCCACGTCCGCGACTCGATCGATCTCAAACGCATCATGATAATAGTGGTGATAGCCCTCGTGCCCGCCGCCCTCTTCGGCATGTGGAACGTCGGTTATCAGCACCAGCTGGCAGTGGGAGGCGGCACCGCCGCCCACATCTGGCCCAACTTCTGGTTCGGCTTCCTCAAGGTCCTGCCCCTCTTTGTGGTCTCCTATGCGGTAGGCCTCTTCATAGAGTTCTTCAGCAGCGGCCTCAGGGGCGAGGAAGTCAATGAAGGATACCTCGTTACGGGTTTCCTCATCCCTCTCATCGTGCCCGTCACCACCCCGCTCTGGATGCTCGCCCTGGCAGTCGCCTTCGCGGTCATCTTCGGCAAGGAGGTCTTCGGCGGCACCGGCATGAACATCTGGAACCCCGCCCTGCTCACCCGCGCCTTCCTGTTCTTCAGCTATCCGTCCGCAATGTCCGGCAGCGAAGTCTGGATCGCCAAAAAGGCGGGCGAGACCTTCGCGGACGGCTTCACCGGCGCCACTCCCCTCGCGCTCGACGGCGCGGCCCAGTACAGCAACACCGTCTGGAGCCAGTTCCTCGGCACCATCCCCGGCAGCGTCGGCGAAACTTCCATCATCGCCATCCTGCTCGGTGCCTGCATCCTCCTCTGGACGGGCATCGCCAGCTGGAAGGTCATGTGCGGCAGCATCATCGGCGCCCTCCTGGTAGGCGGGATAGGCGATCTCGCCGGCATCAGCACCATGCCGTGCTGGAACCAGCTCCTGGTGGGCGGCTTCGCCTTCGGTACCGTCTTCATGGCCACCGATCCGGTAACCTCCGCCCAGACCGAAAGCGGCAAGTGGATCTACGGCCTTCTCATCGGCATACTCTGCATCACGGTGCGCCTCTTCAACCCCGGCTACGCCGAGGGCATGATGCTCGCCATCCTGATGGGCAACACCGCAGCGCCTCTCATCGACCACTGCGTAGTCACTTCACACATCGCCCGCAGGGCCCGCAAATTTAACGTAACTGCCTAGCCATGAATACAAACGGTAATATCTACACCATAATCTACACCACCCTGATAGTCGTGGTGGTGGCAGGTATCCTGGCGGCTGCGGCAAGTTTCCTCAAGCCCTCACAGCAGGCCAACATCAAGGCCGAGACCATCTCCCAGATGCTCCAGGCCGCGCAGTTCGACACCCAGGGCATGAACAATGTCCAGAAGCTCGACAAATACGCCGAGGAAATCGAAAGCGCCTTCATAATCGACGCCGAGGGCAACAAGCTCCGCGACCTCGGCGTGACCCGCGACGCCATCGAGCTCGAAGACGGCCTCAAAGCCCAGAACTATGCAATAGCGGGCAAGGACGGCTACACCGTCGGCCTTCCCGTCTACGTGCTCAAGGGCGGCGTCACCCTCATCCCCTGCTACGGCGCGGGCCTCTGGGGCCCCGTCTGGGGTTATATCGCGATCGAGCCCGACGGCACCACCATCAAGGGCGCCTACTTCGACCATGAATCCGAGACCGCAGGCCTTGGCGCCCGCATCAAGGACGATCCGGCCTTCCGCGCCCAGTTGGTAGGCAAGAAGATAGCATGGGAAGAGGTTCCGCTGTTCGAAATCGTCAAGGGCGGCGCTCCCGAAGGCAGGGAGAACGCCATCGACGCCATCACCGGCGCAACCATGACGAGCAAGGGCCTCGATGCGGCGATCAGCACCTGGCTGGCCGCCTACAAGCCCTATTTCATCAACCTGAACAAAGAGGAGGAATAGAGTATGACACTTAAAGAAACCTTCCTTAATCCCATACTGAAGGGCAATCCCATCACCGTCCTGGTGCTCGGCATCTGCTCTTCCCTGGCTGTCACCGTAACGCTCAAGGGCGCGCTCGTAATGACGCTCTCGGTCACGGTGGTCACCGGCCTCAGCAGCCTGATCATGTCGCTGCTCCGCAAGGGCATCCCCAACAGGGTGCGAATCATCGTTCAGCTGGTGGTCGTAGCCATGATGGTCATTCTGGTAGACCAGATCCTCAAGAGCATCGAGGTCACCTTCCCCATAGACAAACAGCTCTCCGTATACATCGGCCTCATCATCACCAACTGCATAGTGATGGGCCGCATCGAGGCCTTCGCGCTCGGCAACAAGCCTTTCGCTTCGCTGCTCGACGGTCTCGGAAACGGTCTGGGCTACGGCCTCATCCTCATCGTGGTGGCATTCTTCCGCGAACTCCTCGGAAGCGGCACCCTCTTCGGAGTCACAGTCCTGAGCCCCGAATGGTACACACCCAACAACCTCGTGATTCTTCCCCCGTTCGCCCTTATTCTCATCGGCTGCATCATCTGGGTTCACCGCGGGATAATCGACAAGGACCTCCAGGAAAAGTAAAAAGCACTGCCATATGGAATACGTAAGCTTATTCGTCAAGTCTATCTTCGTAGACAACATGATTTTCGCCTACTTCCTGGGTATGTGCTCATACCTGGCGGTAAGCAAGAACGTCAAGACGGCCAACGGCCTCGGCCTCGCCGTCATCTTCGTGCTGCTCTGCACCCTTCCGCTGAACTACCTGCTCAACAAGTACGTGCTTCAGCCGGGCGCCCTCAGCTGGCTGGGTCCCCAGTTCGCGAACGTCGACCTCAGCTTCCTCAGCTTCATCCTCTTCATCGCCGTCATTGCCGCCTTCGTACAGCTGGTCGAGATGATAGTCGAGAGGTTCCTCCCCTCGCTCTACGCCTCGCTCGGCATCTTCCTGCCGCTCATCGCAGTGAACTGCGCCATCCTTGGCGGTTCGCTGTTCATGCAGCAGAAAGAGTTTGCTGGCATCGGCGAAAGCGCCGTGTACGCGCTGGGCAGCGGCATAGGCTGGTATCTGGCCATAGTGCTGCTCGCCGCGATCCGCGAGAAGATGGCATACAGCAACGTGCCCAAGCCCCTCAAGGGCATAGGCATCACATTCATCACCGTCGGACTCATGGGCCTCGCGTTCATGATCTTCATGGGCATATCTTTATAGGAGGGCAGGCATTATGAGTACAGTTATTATCAGTGCAATCATAATCACGGTCCTGGTCACCCTTCTGCTGGTGATCCTCCTGCTGGTGGTGAAAGCCAAGATCACTCCCTCAGGCACCGTAAAGATAGACATCAACGACGGCAAGAGGGTGCTCGACGTGCCGCAGGGCGGCGACATCATGCACACCCTCGCCGACGAGGGCATCTTCCTCCCCTCCGCCTGCGGCGGCAAGGCCAACTGCGGCCAGTGCAAGGTGCAGATGATAGAGGGCGGCGGCGAGATCCTCGACACCGAGAAGCCCCACTTCAACCGCAAGCAAATCAAGGAGGGCATGCGCCTGGGCTGCCAGGTCAAGGTCAAGGAAGACCTCAAGATCCGCATCCCCGACAGCACCCTGAGCGTCAAGAAACTCGAGTGCGAGGTGATCAGCAACCACAACGTGGCATCCTTCATCAAGGAGTTCACCATCCGCATTCCCGACGGCGAGCACCTCGATTTCAAGAGCGGCGAGTACATCCAGATAGACGTCCCGAAGGGCACCTTCGACTACAAGGACATCGACGTGGACGAGCCCTACAGGGCCACCTGGGAGCGCTACGGTTTCTTCAACCTCAAGTGCGTCAATCCCGAAGACACCGTCCGCGCCTACTCCATGGCCAACTATCCGGCCGAGGGCCAGGTGATCAAGCTCAACGTGCGTATCGCCACCCCGCCGTTCGACCCGTCCGCGCCCAAGGGCAGCAACAAGCTCCTGCCGGTGAACCCGGGCATCGCCTCGTCGTACGTGTACACCAGGCATCCCGGCGACAAGGTCACCGTCAGCGGCCCGTTCGGCGACTTCCTCCTTCCCGAGGACGACCCCATTGAGACCGAGTACATCTTCGTGGGCGGCGGCGCCGGCATGGCTCCGCTCCGCAGCCACATCATGCACCTGTTCCACACGGTCAAGACCAAGCGCAAGGTGAGCTTCTTCTACGGCGCCCGCAGCCTCTCCGAGGCCTTCTACCTCGAGGATTACTGGGCAATCGAGAAGGAGTTCCCGAACTTCAAGTTCTACCTCACCCTCGACAGGCCCGATCCGGTCGCGGACGAGAAGGGCGTGAAGTACACCGCCGGTTTCGTGGCACCCGAAATGGGCAGGCTCTACCTCAACCAGCACGAAGCCCCCGAAGATATCCACTACTTCATGTGCGGCCCGCCTATGCTGGTGAAGACTGTGGAGGACCTGCTCGACAGCCTTGGCGTCGACCTGGAGAACAACCTCCACTACGACAACTTCGGTTAATGGAACCCGCCTCCACGTTCAGGCCGCCCGACGGAGTCTTCCGGACGGGCGGCCGCCGTAGTCGGCTATTGTCCCAGAGTAAATCGTAAACCGGAAGCGAAGGAGAACATTACCGGATGGGCGGTGCGATAGGTTTCCAAGCCATTTCCATCTGAAAGAAATGTCCACGTTAATTCAGGTTCAATAAAAACTCCTATTTTTTTTGTCAGGTTTACTTGCACGCCAAAGGCGCTTAACAAGGACAAACTCGGCCCGTCTTTAGGGACACCACCGATTTTCTTTTTCGTAGCAGCGATACAGATATCCCCTTCCAGCCCGGCACCCACATAAACATCCAGGAGCTTCCCGGAGGCGAGCATCCAGTCTACCCGAAGCGGAATCCCCAGATAATGAGCGTATTGCATCTCATTCCCTGACAACGAGGAAAACTTGGAAAGATACAGGGAATACTGCATTCCCGTTGTTACAGAAAGCCGGCCCCA
>JAFZLP010000031.1 GCA_017551405.1 Bacteroidales bacterium | reverse complement strand
TTGAAACTCTTTACGCCCTTGCCGAGGCCCTTCATGAGTTCGGGAATCTTCTTGCCGCCGAAGAGGAGCAGGATTACCAGAGCGATTATGAGTATCTCCCAGATACCGAAATTTTGGAAAAGCAATATCGTTTTCATAACAGTACAAATATAACAATTTTGGCGCTATTTCCTGGCGATGGCCTTGCGGGCAGCGGCGACGATGTGAGCGGCGTCGAGGCCGTAGGCTTCCATGAGCTGGGCGGGAGTGCCGCTTTCACCGAAACGGTCGCCACCGTTGATGAACTCGACCGGGGCGGGCCTGTTCGCCGCAAGCACTCCGGCCACGGCCTCTCCGAGACCTCCCTGGGCGTTATGCTCCTCGGCCACGACCGCGCAGCCGGTCTTTCCGACCGACTCGAGCAGGGCCTTGGAATCGAAGGGCTTGATGGTGGCGACATTCAGCACTTCGGCGCTGACGCCCTCGGCCTCAAGCTGTTCCGCAGCCTGGAGGGCTTCCCACACGAGATGCCCGGTGGCGACGAGGGTGACGTCGGTTCCGGGATTCATGTTGTAGATCTTGCCGATTTCGAAGGGTTCGTCGGGATCCGTGAAATTGGGCACGGAAGGACGGCCGAAACGGATGTACACGGGGCCCACATACCTGGCCGCGGCCAGGGTGGCCTGCACCGTCTGGTTGTAGTCGCAGGGCACGAGGACCACCATGCCGGGAAGGGCGCGCATGAGGGCGATGTCCTCCATGGTCTGGTGGGTGGCGCCGTCTTCGCCGAGCGTAATGCCCGCATGCGAAGACGCCAGCTTGACGTTGGTGTTGCCGTACGACACCTCCTGACGGATCTGGTCGTACACGCGGCCGGTGATGAACTCGGCGAACGAGCCGCAGAAGGGCACCATGCCCGTTACCGCCAGTCCGCTGGCTACGCCAACCATGTTGGCTTCCGCGATGCCGCATTCCACGAACCTGTCGGGGAATTCCTTGGCGAAATCGCCCATCTTGACCGAGGGCTTCAGGTCTGCGGTGAGGGCAAGCACCTTGGGATTCTCCCTTCCTGCCAGGACAAGGCCCGCGCCGAATCCGCTGCGGGTGTCCTTCTTGCCGGTATCTGTATACTTTTTCATGCTAAAAATCTCCTAATGTTTCTTCGAGTTGTGCAAGCGCTGCCGCGCATTCATCGGCGCTGGGGGCCTTTCCGTGCCAGCCGTGGTTGCCGCGCATGAAGTCCACTCCGTGGCCCATTTCAGTCTTGAAGAGAATCATCTTGGGCTTGCCGTCCTGCTTGCGGGCAAGTTCGAAGGCGCCAAGGATGCTCTCGAAGTCGTGACCGTCCGCCACGATTACGTCCCAGCCGAATGCAAGCCACTTTTCGTCGAGCTCGCCTACGGCGGTGACACTCTCGATGGGACCGTCTATCTGCATGCCGTTCCAGTCGGTCATGGCCACGAGGTTGTCGAGCTTGTGGTGCGCCGCCCACATGGCTGTCTCCCAGATTTCGCCCTCTTCGCTTTCACCGTCTCCGAGCAGGACGAAAGCCCTTTCGGGCTGACCCTGAAGCTTTTTGCCGAGCGCGATGCCGGCTGCGGCGGCAAGGCCCTGGCCCAGGGAGCCGGAAGGCTGGAAGATACCCTTGACATGCCCCACGGAGGGATGGCCCTGAAGGTCGGTGCCGAATTTGCGGAGAGTGCCGAGCTTGGCGGGCTCGAAATAGCCGGCGCGGGCGAGTACCGCATAATAGACGGGAGCCAGGTGGCCGGCGGAAGGGATGAAGGCGTCCTGCCCGAGGGCATCCCTGCGCCAGGTGGCGGGATCTTGCTTCATCTCACTGAAATAGAGAGCGGTAAGGATGTCGGTGCTGCTCAGGGATCCGCCCGGGTGACCGGATTTGGCGGTGGTCACCATGCGTATGATATCCCTTCGGACCTGGGAAGCGATTGCTTTTAATTCCTCGATGGTTTTCATATAGTATGGATATATTTTACTACTTTTGCAAATATACAAAATATATGGCGAGTCCCATAGCCCGAAAACATGGAAAACTTGGAGGAAACATTCAAACAGATAGTGTCGGATTACAGTGAGCAGCTGTACTGGCATGTGCGCGGCATCGTAGACGACCACGACGACACCGACGACCTTCTCCAGGACATTTTCATGAAGATCTGGAGGGCCCTTCCCGGCTTCCGCGGAGAGTCCGGCCTGTTCACCTGGGTATGGCGCATCGCCACCAACGAGGCCCTGGGCTACCTGCGCAAGAAGAAGGTGCGCGCGGCACTCCAGTTCCAAAGCCTGGACGCCAAGGCCGAGAGGGTGATCGACAACGACCCCTACTTCAACGGCGACGCCGCCCAGAGGGAGCTGGCCAAGGCCATCGCCAAACTGCCCGAAAAGCAGCGCATCGTGTTCAGCATGCGTTACTTCGAAGACCTGAGCTACGAACAGATTTCCGAAATCACCGGCACGTCCGTAGGCGCCCTGAAAGCCTCATACTATCATGCAACCCAGAAAATCAAGGAGGGATTAAACCTTTCCGACGGTTTTGAATCTAAATAAACGGTTTTTTATTTATGAAACGGCATCTTCCATACTCCACCCCGGAGGGCTATTTCCAAGGCCTGCAGCAGCGTCTTGCCGATATCCCCGGCAAGAAACAGGCGACCACTTTCCAGAAGTTCTCGCCCTATCTTGCCCTTGCAGCCGTATTCGCAGTCGCAGTCGTGGTCGGAAACGTCATCATCAACAAGACCTCCGCACCCGCCGCGAGCGCCATGGAGGTGGTAGAGTACCTTCTGGACTCCGACCTCACCCTTTCCCAGCTGGAAGACGCCATCTTTTATTCAGATTAACCGTCATGAAAAAGTCAGTTATCATTCTCCTTGTTTCTGCAATATGCGCAGTCGCCTTTGCGCAGGAAGGCCCCAGCAAAGCCATGCGCGACCGCATCCAGGCCGAAAAGATTGCCTACATCACCCATGAGCTCGAGCTCACCCCCGATGAGGCTCAGGTATTCTGGCCCGTCTACAACCAGTTCGAGAAAGAGCAGCGCGAGAGCAACAAGCTGGTTCGCGATTCCCAGAAAGCCCTGCAGCAGGCCATAGAATCGGGCAAAAGCGATTCCGAGACCAAGCCCCTGCTCGATGCCTGGGTGGCCGCAAAGAAAGCGCAGAAGAATTTCATGGTAGAGCACCGGGCCGAATTCGTCAAGATTATCGGCGAGGCCAAAACGGCCAAACTGTTCATGGCTGAGGAAAACTTCCGCAACCAGCAGATCCGGAAAATCGCGGGGCAGAATTCAGAGTTCGACGAACTCTTCCGCAAGCAGAAGGAAGAAGCCGGCGAGATGCATCGCCGCCTGAACCAGAGGAATGATCACTAATA
>JAFZLP010000030.1 GCA_017551405.1 Bacteroidales bacterium | reverse complement strand
CGAGGGCACCAGCGAAATGGATGAGGACGGCACCATTTATCTCAACAGCTCCGGCAGGGTCAAGTCGGTGATCGTGCTTCTCCGCTTCGACAAGGGCATTTTCAGCCCCGTGAGCGTCCAGAACCGCGATTTCCAGGAGGCCTACGACATCGCCATGGACGGCGCCGATTTCGGCGATGACAAAACTTCCCGCTTTGCCGACTTCCTAGCCAAGATACTCCCGATAATCCTCGTCATCTTTGTAGCCTGGAAGGCCGCCGGCAACAAGAAGCGTATCCTCGGCGTGAGGCCCAAAGACGTCCAGTGGAGCAGGGAAGTCCCGTTTGGCGGCGACCTCGAAGCATCCAACTACGTGCTCTCCAGGCTCGGCGAGAACAAGAAGCTGAACACCTACGCTTCGGCCGTCATCCTGAGGATGGTCTACGACGGGAGCATCATCGTGAACAGGAAGGACGAGAAGAAAGTGGACCTGATGTTCAACGACAGCAAGGCCGAAAACCTCACCGGCACCGCCCGCAAGCTCTACAACATGATGAAGGAAGCCGCAGGCAGCGACCAGATCCTCCAGGACAAGGAGTTCTCGCGCTGGTCAAGGCGCAATTACAAGAGGGTTAACGACTGGATCGACGACGTCACCGCCGACGGCATTTCCAGCCTCAGCGGACACAAGTACATCAACGGCTACAAGTTCACGCCCGAAGGACAGGCTCAGGCCAGGGGGCTGCTCGGCTTCAAGAAGTTCATCTCCGACTTCACCCTCATGAACGAAAGGGGCTCCCGCGACGTGGGCCTCTGGCAGGACTATCTGGTGTTCGCATCGCTGTACGGAATAGCCGACAAGGTGGCCAAGGAACTCAAGGACATCGACCCGCAGTTCTTTGAAAAGGCCAACAGCTTCGACTACGACACCATGTCCTACATTATCTCCAGGAATGCGGTGCTCTCGAGCGCCATCACCAACGCACAGGTGAAGGCCACGTCGGGCAGCGCAGGACATGGCGGAACCAGTTCGTTCGGCGGAGGCGGTTTCGGCGGAGGAGGAGGCTTCAGCGGTGGCGGATTCGGCGGCGGCAGCCGCTAGCCCGCTCACAGCAGGGCCACCAGAAGCCAGCTGAAATGGGCAATGATTCCGGCGCACAGGCCAGCAATGGTGTGTGCGCCGATTGCTTTACCTATGCATTTGCGATATCCGAGGGAGTCGAGCATGGCGGTGTGGGTGCTGAGATAGCCGCTCCAGCACATGCCGATTGCGGTGCAGACGGCGATGGCGTTGCCGTCCATGATGCCGGCGGCGGAATAGCTGGGCACCAGCCCGAGAGCGGCGCCTACCGCGCCGAGAGAGGTGATCGGGAAGGCGATGAGCTTCATGTCCTTGAAGCCGAACAGCCATTCGAACAGCCAGTGTATCTTGCCGGCCAGCCACGGGAGGATGGGCACGCCCT
The DNA here is from genome assembly GCA_017551405.1 of Bacteroidales bacterium. Lineage (GTDB taxonomy): Bacteria > Bacteroidota > Bacteroidia > Bacteroidales > UBA932 > Cryptobacteroides. The sequence goes on along the minus strand of JAFZLP010000030.1, from coordinate 1,265 downwards.
GGCCGATGCCGCCGTCGTAGCCGTTGGGGCCCGGACCGTTGGTAATCAGGAACACGAAGGTAGTGATGATGAGCACTCCCGGAATGATGGCGAGACCGAGCTCGACGCCGCTCTTGCCACCGTCGAGCATGGAATTCAGCAGGCGCAGCATGACGCCGTCCTTCTTGGTCTTTTCTACCTCAACCTCCTCTTCCACCAGCTCTCCCATGGCGGGGGCGTCCATATCGGGGAAGGATTTGAGCGTGAAGCGCTGCATCAGGCGGGTGGATATGATGGAACCGCAGATGGCGCCGAACAGGCCTATGAGAGCGGCCTTGAGCCCGCCGTAGGTGGCCATGGTGATGATGACGATGAGCCCCATGCCGAAGGCCGTGCCGAAATTGGTGAGCGAAACGAGCTGGTATTTCTTGAAGTTGGAGGCGAACTTGCGGTCTTTGCTGAGGGCGATGATGGCCGGATTGTCGGAAAGGAAGGTCATGACCGCGCCGAGCGCAGCCACTCCGGGCAGGTTGAAGAGCGGCTTCATGAACGGACGGAGGAGCTTTTCCATCAGTTCCACCACCCCGAATTCCGAGAGCATCTTGCTGAGCGCGCCGGCGATCACGCAGACACCCATGAGCCAGAACACGGTGTTGAGAAGCAGGTCGTGGGCCGTGTTCATCAGGGTGCGGGTGAGATTCTCCCCGCCCATCACGGACCCGAGCCCTCCGAACAGGGCAACTACAAGGACCAGGAATATGACGGCTTCCACTATGTAGCGGTGGCTTTTCTTCTTTGCAGTCATAGGTTTTCGTTATGCTTATATGGTTAGCGGCACAAAGATAGCAAAAAAGGGAATTTGGGATGAAAAAATCAGTATCTTTATGGCACGATGGAAAGAACAGGCAAAGCTAAAAGAAAAGTCATCTGCTCGGGCGAAATAGTGCTCGACATACTCATGAAAGGCGGTAAGCCGCTGAGCGCCAATCCGGGCGGCTCCACCTTCAACACGGCCATATCGCTGGGGCGCGCCGGAGTGGAAACCTGCTTCGTGGGCGAAGTCGGCGGGGACGACGCCGGCCGTCTGGTGAAGGATTTCCTCGTCGCGAACGGGGTGAGCACCGGCTTCCTGTACGAGCACGCCGGCCACAAGACCAACCTGTCGCTCGCCTTCCTGAACGAGCACAACGACGCCCACTACAGCTTCTACCGCGACGAACCTGTCGAAAGGCCGCATTTCACGCTGCCCGAAATCAACCCCGACGACATCGTGGTATTCGGCTCCT
>JAFZLP010000178.1 GCA_017551405.1 Bacteroidales bacterium | reverse complement strand
GCATTGAGGATGAGAGCGGCGCTCTGGCCCAGCAGTTCGCTGGTTTCGGAGGTGATGATGGTGCCGTCCTGAAGCTCGATGGCGGCGCAGTCCTGACCGGAGATTTCCTTCCTGGCCTTGGCGGCCACGGTAACCCTGCGGTAGTCGGTGGAGAGGCCGGCCTGCTTCATGAGGAGCCGGATCTTGCCCACTTCGGCCTCGCTGCCCTTGTCGGTGGCGAGGTCGCACAGGGCCTTGTAGTAGCGACGGATGATTTCTTCGCGCGAGGCGCTGCAGCAGACGTCGTCGTCGCTTATGCAGAAGCCCACCATGTTGACGCCCATGTCGGTGGGGGACTTGTATGGATTGCTGCCGTAAATGCCCTCGAACAGCGCGTTCAGGACGGGGAAGATCTCAATGTCCCTGTTGTAGTTGACCGCCGTCTCGCCGTAGGCCTCGAGATGGAAGGGGTCGATCATGTTGACGTCGTTCAGATCGGCCGTGGCTGCCTCGTAGGCCATGTTGACGGGGTGCTTGAGCGGCAGGTTCCAGATGGGGAAGGTCTCGAATTTGGCGTATCCCGCCTTGACTCCGCGCTGGAATTCCTGGTAGATCTGGCTCAGGCAGACGGCCATCTTGCCGCTTCCGGGGCCGGGTGCAGTGACGACCACCAGGGGCTTGGTGGTGACTACGTAATCGTTCTTGCCGAAGCCCTGGTCGGAGTCTATCAGGGCCACGTTCTCGGGATAGCCCTCGATGGTGTGGTGATAATAGACCTTGATGCCTTTCTTTTCGAGCTTCTCCCTGTACAGGTCGGCGCTGGACTGGCCGTTCACATGGGTGATGACAACGGAATTCACGTCGAGGCCCCTTTTCATGAACTCGTCCCTCAGGCGCAGCACGTCGGTGTCGTAGGTGATGCCGAGGTCGCTGCGTACCTTGTTCTTCTCGATGTCGAGGGCGCTGATGACGATGATGATCTCGGCGTCGTCCTTCATCTGCATGAGCATGCGGAGCTTGCTGTCCGGCTCGAAGCCGGGGAGGACGCGGCTCGCGTGGAAATCGTCGAAGAGCTTTCCGCCGAATTCCATGTAGAGCTTGTCCCCGAAACGGGCTATGCGCTCCTTGATGTGTTCGGACTGGATTTTAAGGTATTTTTCGTTGTCGAACCCGTATTTCATGATAGAGAGAAGTGTTGCAATACGGGTTGCAAATTTAAGAACATCCGCTTGAATATGCAAAAATAAGTAGTATCTTTGCGTACGTATTTGCGGGGGTGCCGGAATGCCGGCTGAGATTACACCCTTAGAACCTGATGAGGCCTGTACCTCCGTAGGGAAGCAATAAGACCCCGCATGACCGTAAGACTATGCGAGGTTTTGTTTTTTCTGCAGCTGCAGTGATTCTCTGCATTTCGGGCGTTTCCGCAGCAAACGCCCAGGACTCCACCAGGGTGGAGGAACTTTCGGAATCCATAGTGCTGGGCGTGCGCGCCCGGAAGAACGCCCCCTATGCGGTGGCGAATGTGAGCAAGGACGATCTGGAGGATTTCACCTCCACCGGCAGGGAACTGCCGATGCTCTTCTCCAGGACTCCCGGCGTGCTGGGATGGGGTGAAAACGGCCTGGGCACCGGCACTGCGCATCTCCGCATCCGCGGAGCGGGCGATTCCAGGATAAACGTCACCCTCGACGGCGTGCCGCTCAACTCTCCGGAGGACCAGTGCGTGTTCTGGGCCAACATGAACAGCTACGGGGCACTCCTGGGCAGCGCCCAGATCCAGAGGGGTGTGGGCACTTCCACCAACGGCGACGGGGCATTCGGCGGCACCGTCTCTCTTGCCTCCAAGGCGCCTTCGTATGTTCCGAAAGGCGAGGTGCGCATGGGTTACGGCAGCTACAACACCATGAACGTGGGCGGCTTCCTGACCACCGGACTGCTCTGGAACCATCTCGTCACCGACATGTCCTATTACCAGACCACCACGGACGGGTTCATGCACGGCACCGCCGGCCGCTCCGGCAATTTCTACGGAGGGGTCAGCTGGATAGGGAACGACTACATGATCCGCTACTACAACATCCTTAACTTCGAACATACGGGCCAGGCGTGGAACGGACTTACCGCCGGGAACGACGACGCATCCCTGATGAGCGACGGCATCCGCAGCTACAAAGACCTGTACGACCGGGGACTTGGGCAGTACAACTCCCTCTATGAGAGGCTGGTGTTCGATTACGACAACTGGGAGTTCCCGAAGGACGCGCAGGGGAATTTCATGACGGAGCGCTACAGGATGCGCGACGGCACCCTGTGGGACAGGACGGTGGACCATTTCACGCAGGACCATCACATCCTGTCTTTCAGCGGGCGTCTGGGAGACCGCCTGAAGGGAACCGCCGCCCTGCATTACACGGCGGGAAACGGCTATTACGAGGAGTTCCGCCCGGACAACAAACTCAAGAAGTTCGGCCTGGTGTCGGCGGACATCTCGCGTACCGACTTCGTGCGCAAGAAAGGGCTCGACCAGCAGACCTACGGCCTGGTGGCAGGTCTCGACTACAAGGGCGAGTCTCTTGAACTCACCGGGGGGCTGTCCCTTCAGAACTTCAAGGGCGTGCATTTCGGCTATCTGACCTATATCGCCGACGAGGCGCTCGACAAGCAGGTCCGTGGCGGCAAGGACTACCAGTACTACGACTCCGATGCCTTCAAGGGCGATTACAGCGCGTTCGTGAAGGCTGTATGGCATCTGGGTGCGCACTGGGACGCCTTCGGAGACCTGCAGTACAGGCATGTGGACTATCGCACCGACGGCATCAACGACAAGTTCTACAAGAATGCCGACGGCACCTACAGGAACCAGGTGCTGGATGTAGACGAGCATTATAATTTCTTCAATCCCAAGGGCGGCGTAAGCTATGTCGCAGGCCCCCACAAGGCCTATGCAAGCGTCGCTGTGAGCCACAGGGAGCCCGAGCGCAACAACTTCACCGACAACGGCGGTTATCCCGCCCCGAAGCCGGAGAGCCTGGTGGACTGGGAAGCCGGCTATCAGTATGCCGGCAACGCGCTGAGGCTGGGAGCGAACTTCTATTACATGGACTACACCGACCAGTTCGTGCAGACCGGGGCACTCAGCGACATAGGGGAGGCACTTACCGCCAACATCAAGGATTCGTACCGTCTGGGCGTGGAGCTCTCCGCGGGGGCGGACGTCACCCGCTGGCTCTCCCTGGAGGCGAACGCAGCCCTGAGCCGGAACCGCATCCTCGACTTCGACGAGTGGGTGGAGGACTGGGAAGACGATGCCGGAAGGACCGTCCATTACGACAACTCCACGCTGGCGTTTTCGCCTTCGGCTATTCTCAACGGCTTCATAGACGTGCATGCCGGAGCCTTCAAGGCGGTATGGCATACTGGTTACGTGAGCCGCCAGTACCTGGACAATACCGCTAACGGGGACCGCTCCCTGCCGGGTTATTCGGTGTCGGACCTGAACCTGTCCTACACCCTGAAGTTCCCGAGGATACTCAACGAGGTGGTGTTCGGAATCAACCTAGGCAATGTGTTCAACGCGCATTACGCCGCCGGCGGATGGGTGTATTCGGCCGTTTCCGAGAGCTACGGCTACACCCTTGACAACCGCTATTACCAGATAGGATTCATGCCGATGGCAGGCTTCACCGCAACCGGCAGCCTGACGGTGCGGTTCTGATATCTCCGGAAAGGACCATAGACGACCGATGCCCGCATCGCTGCGGGCATCGTCGGTTAGTTAGTAGTGTGTTGCCTATATAGAAGGTTAATTATTGCGGTTAGAAGAGCTTGTTTTATTTAACTGGCTACAAATATACTTCAAGTTTTTCAACTTCCAAAGAAAATTTGAAAAATTTGACATTAAAATTTTTCGTTTTTAAAATTCTTTAATAATTCGGGGCGAAGAAGGCGGGTCCTTTCGATGGCCTTTTCGTCCTGCCAGTCCTTGATGAGCTTGGGATTGCCGCTTAGCAGTACGTCGGGCACCTTCCATCCGTTGAATTCCGCAGGGCGCGTATAGACGGGAGGGGAGAGGAGCCCGTCCTGGAAGGAATCGCTGAGGGCGCTGGTTTCGTCCGTCAGGGCCCCGGGAATGAGCCTCACTATGCTGTCTGCCACAATCGCTGCCGGAATCTCCCCGCCGCTCACGACATAATCGCCGACGGAGATCTCGCGGGTTACAAGATGCTCCCTGATGCGCTGGTCGACGCCCTTGTAGTGGCCGCAGAGGATGATTATGTTCTGCATGAGGGAGAGCTCGTTGGAAATGGCCTGATTGAGGATTTCGCCGTCCGGCGACATGTATATGACCTCGTCGTAGTCGCGCTCCTTCTTTAGGTCTGAAATGAGATTGAAGACCGGCTCGACCATCATCACCATGCCGGCGTCTCCGCCGTATGAATAGTCGTCCACGTTCCTTCTGGGGCCGAGGCCGTATTCGCGGAGATTCTGGACGTGAATCTCCACCAGCCCCTTCTTGATAGCCCGTCCTACTATTGAATGGCTGAGAGGACTGTCCAGGAGTTCAGGGACTACGGTGATTATATCTATTCTCATGCTTTTGGGTTTTCGCAAATTTAATCAAAAAATACTTATATTTGTAAGCTTAATCAAATTGTACTCACTATGAGCGAAGAAATCAAATTAACTGAACAGCAGACAGTGGAGCAGCAGCCGGTCGAGCAGCCTGCACCCGCGGTAGAAGCTGCTGCGACAGAATCTCTCGATCAGGAAGTTGAAAAGGAAGAACCCGTAAAGGCCGATGCCGCATCCCTTGTAGGCAAGACCATAGCCGAGCTCAGCGTCATCTTCAAAGACCTTATGGACAGCGAAGACCGCATGACCCGCAGCAAGGAAGCCGAAAACATCAAATCGGCCTTCTACCGCACCCTCGGCGAAGTCCGCAGCAAGACCGGAAGCGTTGTCGACGACACCCTCGATGCCGTCGAAGAGAACTTCAAGGCCCTTTATGCCGACTACAAGCGCCAGCGCGCCGAATACAACAGGGTTCAGGATGCCCAGAAGGGAGAGAATCTGGAAAAGAAGAAAGCCATAGTGGAGGAACTCAAGGCACTTGTGGACAGCCAGGAGGACGTCAGCGCCCTGTTCCCGGCCTTCCGTGCCCTTCAGGACCGCTGGAGAAGCGTAGGCCCCGTTCCGGCCAGCGATTTCCGCGATCTGAACAACAACTATCAGTTCAATGTGGAGCGCTTCTACGACAAAGTGAAGATCTCCCATGAGCTGCGCGATCTCGACTTCCAGAAGAACCTCGAGGCCAAGGTCAAGTTCTGCGAGGCTGCCGAAAAGCTGTCGGAGAACGAGAACGTGGTCGCCGCATTCAACGACCTTCAGAAACTCCACGAGCAGTGGAAGGAATTCGGCCCCGTGGCCAAGGAATTCCGCGAGAGCATCTGGGAGCGTTTCCAGGCCGCCACTGCCGTCATCAACAAGAAATACCAGGCCCATTTCGAAGAGCTCAAGGGCCAGCAGAAGGAAAATCTCGAAGCCAAGACCAGGCTCTGCGAACAGATAGAGGAAATAGTCGCCCGTGAGTTCAAGAGCGGTGCCGAATGGTCTGCTGCCAGCAAGGAAATCCTGGACCTCCAGGCGCAGTGGCGCAAGATAGGTTTCGCCACCCGCAAGGACAACCAGAAGATATACGAGCGCTTCCGCGCCGGCTGCGACTCCTTCTTTGCCAAGAAGAGGGAGTTCTACAGCGCCTTCAAGGGCGAAATGGACGAGAATCTCAATAAGAAGGAAGAGCTCATCCAGAAGGCCGAGGCCCTCAAGACCAGCACCGACTGGAAGAAGACCACCGAGGCTTTCATCGAGCTCCAGAAGGAGTGGAAGTCCATTGGAGCGGTGTCACGCAAGAAGAGCGAAGCCCTCTGGACCCGCTTCCGTGCCGCATGCGACGAGTTCTTCGACGCCCGCGACAAGAATGCCGGCGCCGGCGGCAACAACTTCTACGCTAACCTCAAGGCAAAGAAGCAGATAATCGACGACATCAAGGACTTCACCCCCTCCGAGAATCCCGAAGAGAACGCGAAGGCAGCCGCCAGGTTCGCCTCCGACTGGGCTGCGGCCGGTTTCGTGCCCTTCAAGGAGAAGGATGCCGTCAACGCCGCTTACGCCGAGGCCATGAAGGACAAGTTCCCCGACTGGCACGAGCAGCGCGGAGGCAGGGGAGCCGCCCGTGGCGGCGAGAAGCCCGTCAGCGCCAAGGACCAGCTCATCCGTAAGTACAACACCCTCCAGCAGGAAATCGAAACCTACGAGAACAACATCGGTTTCTTCTCCGCCTCCAGCAAGTCCGAGGACATCATCAAGCAGATGCGCAAGAAAATCGAAAAGCTCAAGGAAGAACTTGCCGCCCTCAAGGAGCAGATCCGCGGGAGCGAAGAAGGTAACGAATAAGACATCCACATGGACAAAAATACAGTAATAGGGTTCATCCTTATCGCTTTAATTCTCTTTGGCTTCACGTTCTACCAGAGCCGTCAGGCGCGCAAACAGGCCGAATGGCAGGCTCAGCAGGATTCGATCGCGTTCGTCCAGAGGCAGATAGCCGATTCCATCGCAGCTGCAAATGCTCCCGCCATGGCGGATGCCCCCGCAGCCGATGCGGCAGCTCCTGCAGTTCCGGCGGCCGAAACGATCTACAAGGACAGCGCGCTCAACCTCATGCACGGGGGCGAGGGCAGCATCGTGACCCTTGAAAACGACAAGATCGTGCTCGAGCTCACGACTAAGGGGGCGCAGCCGTACAGCGTCAAGGTCAAGGACTACTACAACCACGATTCTACCGACCTTTACATCCTCAAGCCGGGCGGGAGCGACTATTCGATTTCCGTTTATACCGGCGAGTACATCCGCACCCGCGACTTCAACTTCCAGGTGGCCGAGAAGACCGACACCAGCGTCGCATTCCGTCTTCCCTTCACCGGAGGCGGTTACATAGAGCAGCGCTATTCCCTGGCGGAAGGCCAGTACATGGTTAACAACGTGCTGAGTTTCAATGGCATGGACCAGGTGATTCCGCGCAACGTGTATTCCGTGGACCTCGACTGGAACGTGACCATCCCGCGCATGGAGAAGAACTACAAGAACGAGAGCCAGTACTCCAAGCTCGACTTCTACCAGCCCGGGGACAAGAAGCCGGTAGAAATCGGCCGCGGCCGCAGCGGGGCCAAGAACGTCGCCAGCAGCGTGAGCTGGTTCGCCTTCCAGCAGCAGTTCTTCAGCGCCATCATGCGCAGCAAGAACGGCTTCCAGAGCGGCAACTTCGCCGTCACGTTCATCGACCAGGACGATCCCGAACGCAATCTGATGGCCTGCAAGGCCCAGATGAGGCAGGAGTTCACTCCGGGCGCCGACATAGAAATCCCCAATGAGTTCTATTTCGGCCCCAGCCACTTCAGCACCCTCAAGAGCTACGACCAGAAGTACGAGAAGATTATTCCGCTCGGCGGCTGGCTGGTAGGCTGGTTCACCCGTTTCGTAATCATCCCGCTCTTCAACTGGCTTCACCACGCCATTTCCAATTACGGCCTCATTATACTCATAATGACCATAATCATCAAGATTGTGGTGCTGCCGTTCACTTACAAGAGCTTCGCATCTTCCGCCAAGATGCAGGCGCTCCAGCCCGAAATGGCCAAGATCAACGAGCGCTATCCCAAGGAAGAGGACGCCATGAAGAAGCAGCAGGCCACCATGGCCCTGTATAAACGGGCCGGAGTCAGTCCCATGGGAGGCTGCCTCCCCACGCTGCTCACCTTCCCGATCCTGTGGGCGATGTTCCGCTTCTTCCCGGCATCCATCGAGCTGCGCCAGCAGCCCTTCCTCTGGGCGAGCGACCTGTCGGCTCCCGACAGCATCATCGATTTCGGCTCCAGGGTGCCGCTGCTCGGGGACCATCTGTCTCTGTTCGCACTCCTGATGGCCGTGACCATGTGGGCGTACAGCAAGCTCACCGTGAGCAACACCGCCGCATCCAACGATCCCAGCGCCAAGAGCATGCAGTTCATGAGCGTTTGGATGATGCCCATCATGATGTTCTTCATCTGTAACAACCTGTCTTCGGCTCTTTCATATTACTATCTCATTTCCCAGCTCATCAGCATGGCGGAGATCTTCATCATCAGGAAATTCTTCGTGCATCCCGAGGAAGTGCTCGCGAAGGTCAAGGCCAGCGAAGGCAAGCCGCTCCCCAAGAGCAAATGGCAGCAGAGGCTGGAAGAGGCCCAGAAGATGCAGGCGCAGCAGATGAAAAACAAGCGCAGGTAATGATCGCACAGAACATTGAAAGCATACTTGAAGAACTGCCACAGGGTGTAAAACTTGTGGCAGTTTCAAAATTCCAGCCGCTCGAGGCTCTCCTGGAAGCCTATGCCATGGGGCAGAGGTGCTTCGGGGAGAACCGTCCTCAGGAGTTCGCGGCTAAGGCGGTGCAGATGCCGCAGGATGTGGAATGGCATTTCATCGGGCATCTGCAGACCAACAAGCTCAAGCTGGTGCTGCCCTACGCCCATATCGTGGAGAGCATCGACACCGTCCATCTTCTCGAGGCGGTGGACAACTGGGGCGCGCAGCATGACAAGGTCATCAATGTGTTGCTGGAGGTGCACATCGGCGCCGAAGAAACCAAGCAGGGCTTTACACCCGAAGAAGTTATTGAACTGTTAGACTCTGTCACTTCTGATGGGGGCAGCGGGCAGCTCCCCCCGTCAGAAGCGATTGCTGCGCAATCGTCCCTCCCAAACCAGGTGTTTGGGCCCCTCCCTCTAAGCCGCCGAGGGTGGCAGCCTTCTGAGGGGGGACATGCCCGCTGCTACCAGAATATCAATTTCTGCGGGTTGATGGGAATGGCGAGCCATGTGGATGACGAGGAGGCTATAGCCGCTGATTTTGAGCGGATTAAGCGGCTTTTCGATGAATGCAGGACGCGCTTCCCGCAGCTTAAGGATTTCACGCAGCTTTCAATCGGGATGTCAGGCGACTGGCGGATTGCCGTAAGGCACGGTTCCACCGAGGTGCGTATCGGAACTGCGATATTCGGCCCCAGGAAATACTAAGAGTCGGCCCCGAGGGCTTCGACCATGGCGCGGGCGATTGCCTGCGAAGCGCCGCTCCCTCCGAGCCTGGCGCGGATTTCAGAATAATCGGACAGCATCTGCCGCCTGTATGGGAGGTCTTCCATGAGGCGGAGGATTTCGCTTGTGGCCGCTTCGGCTGTGAAATCATTCTGTATGAGCTCCCTGAAGGCGCATTTGTCGAGTATCAGGTTGCCCAGGGAAATGTACTTGATATGGGCGAAAGGCCGGCCTATGGCGTTCATCAGGAACGCTGTCAGAGGCGTGGTGCTCCAGCAAACGACCTGGGGGGTGCCGATGAGGGCCGCTTCAAGCGATGCTGTGCCGGAATTGACAAGAGCGGCGTCGGAATACTTCAGGATGTCGTAGGTGCGGCCGAAGATCAGCTTGACGTAAGGCCTTCCTGCCGTAAAGGCCTCATAGTCGGCCTGTGAGCGGCCCGGAGCGCCCGCGATGAGGAACTGGCAGTCGGCATGGCGGGGGAGCGCGTGAATGGCGTCCGCCATCTTCATGGCAGCCGGCATGGTATGGGAGATTTCCCCTTTGCGGGAGCCGGGCAATATGGCGATGCAGCGCCCTTCAGCAGGTCTGGCGTAGCTGTGCGAATCCACCTCGTCCACGAGGGGATTGCCCCTGTAGACCGCCGGTATCCCGCGGCTTTCGAAATATGGCTCTTCGAAGGGGAAGATGATGAACAGCCTGTCCACCAGGGCTTTGAGCTTGCGGTTGCGGCCGTCGCGGGACGCCCAGGTTTTGGGGGCGATGTAGTAGAATACCCTGATGCCGCGCTCATGGCAGAAACGGGCCACTTTCAGGTTGAAACCGGGGTAGTCGATGGGAATGACCACGTCCGGCTTCCAGCGGAGGATATCAGCTTTGCACTCCCTGAGGTTGCGGACAATCTTCCGCAGGCTGCCCAGTACGTCGCCGATTCCCATAACGGCGGTGTCCCTGTAGTCGCCGGCCTTGCTGCCTCCAGCGGCCTCCATGCATTCGCCGCCCCAAAAACGGAACTCCGCCCCGGGGTCGGCGGCGAGCAGCCCCTTCATGAGGTTGCCGCCGTGAAGGTCGCCGGACGCTTCGCCGGCTATCAGGTAATATTTCATGCTAGAAGTCGGTCTCGAAGCCAAGGGTCCTGAGCCTTTGCTTTTCGGCTACGTCGGTATCGTCCAGGTTCTCGGGAGTGATGGTGATGTAGCCCTCCTTGAGCAGGAGCTGGTCGGAATCGGCGGGGGAGTCGGAGTCGTTAATCATGTCGCCCACCATCGCGAACACCTCTTCGCCCGGTTCGGGCTTGGGAAGCCAGGTGACTCCCAGGTCTTCCAGGGGCCTTACGCCGGTTTTCTCGTAGAAGCCGGGGTCGAAGGGCATGAATTCCCGCTCCCAGTGCATCCTGCCGAGATGACAGACCCTGACGCCCTTGATCTCGCTAGCCGGCAGATCGGGGAAATTGATGTTGTAGAACATTCCGAAACGGGTCTCCATATTGTCGAGGAGCGGCTCGAGAATGGAAGGAAGAAGCTCTTCGACGGCGCTGAAGTCGGCATCTTTCCTGAAGGTGTCAAGAGAGACTGCAATGGAAGGTATCCTGCCCAGCGCGGCTTCCTTAGCGGCTCCCATGGTGCCGGAGTAAGGGGAGCACATGGCGGCATTCAGGCCGTGGTTGATGCCGCTGAAGACTATGTCGGGCCTGTCGGGATAGAAGATGTTGTCTATGCCGTATTTCACGCAGGAGGACGGGGTGGCGTCCATGTAGTACCAGCGCTCTCCGGGCTCTTCGCTCAGTTTCTTGACCGCCATGGGCTTGTAGCCGAGGTTGACGGCCATGGACATGCCGCTCTGATGGTACTTCGGTCCGACTACGGTGATTTCGCCGTAGGACTTGAGGATGTTTACCAGGGTTTTTATTCCGAGTGAATCGTACCCGTCGTCGTTGGTTACGAGTATTTTCATTTTTTTCATTAATTTCACAAATATATTGATTTTCAACTGAAATTTTCCTAAATTTGTGGCTCGGAAATGGATTTTTTCCATTCCAAGCGGTTAGAAATTGTTTAACATCCATTAATTTTCACGAATAATGATCAGAATCGCAATCAACGGCTTTGGCCGTATCGGTCGTCTCGCATTCCGTCAGATGTTCGAGGCAGATGGTTACGAAGTTGTTGCCATCAATGACCTTACAAGTCCCAAAATGCTCGCTCACCTTCTCAAGTACGACACCGCCCAGGGCGGCTTCGCCGGCAAGTTCGGAGAAGGCAAGCACACCGTGACATACAAGGATGCAGTCCTTGGCGAAGACGGAAAGACCGTTGTAACTCCCGGTTCCATCACCGTTGACGGAAAGGAGATTACAATTTACGCAAAGCCCAATGCAGCAGAGCTTCCCTGGAAGGAACTCAAGGTAGACGTCGTTCTCGAGTGCACCGGATTCTACACCTCCAAGGCAAAGTCCGAGGCCCACATCCAGGCCGGCGCAAGGAAGGTCGTCATCTCCGCTCCCGCAGGCAATGACCTTCCCACCATCGTGTTCAACACGAACCACAAGATCCTCACCCCGGCAGACAACATCATCTCCGCCGCATCCTGCACCACCAACTGCCTCGCCCCCATGGCCGATGCGCTCAACAAGTACGCTCCCATCTGCAGCGGTATCATGAGCACCATCCACGCCTACACCGGCGACCAGATGATCCTCGACGGCCCGCAGCGCAAGGGTGACCTCCGCCGCAGCCGCGCCGGCGCCTGCAACATCGTTCCGAACTCCACCGGTGCCGCCAAGGCTATCGGCCTCGTGATTCCCGAACTCAACGGCAAGCTCATCGGCAGCGCCCAGCGCATCCCGACTCCCACCGGTTCCACCACCATCCTGATTGCCGTCGTAAAGGGCAAGGATGTCAGCGTAGAGGGCATCAACGCCGCCATGAAGGCTGCTTCCAACGAGTCCTTCGGCTACACCGAAGACCAGATCGTAAGCTCCGACATCATCGGCATGAAGTTCGGTTCGCTCTTCGACGCCACCCAGACCATGGTATCCAAGATCGACGACGACACCTGGCAGGTTCAGGTCGTTTCCTGGTACGACAACGAGAACTCCTATACTTCCCAGATGGTCCGCACCATTAAGTACATGGCAGAGCTCAAATAAGTCGTAACTGTTTTAAAATTAAAGAGGATGGCCGTTTTCGACCATCCTCTTTTTTCTACATTTCAGAGAGCTTGGCAGTGATTACGGCCAGTCTTTCCAGATAGATGGTGCGGAGCTTGTCGACGGCGTTGGAATAAGTCATATTCTCGTCGCCGTTGATTATTTGCCAGCCGTTCATGTTGGCGTCCTCCGCCGGGTTCCACATCTTGAAATTGAGTTCCGCAGATGCCTTCAGGACCTCTTTCTGTTCGGTGATGTAAGCTTCGATGGTGCGGAGCGAAGGCAGCACCTGTTCCCAGCGCGCCTTGACTCTTGCACGGAAGGCCGGGTCGTCGAAGAGCCTGTCATACCAGATGGCGTGGCGGTCTATGAGCCCCGTCCTGGCGCCGGGGGATGTGTTGTATGAAAGCACGCCCCAGTCGAAATCCCACAGCGGACCGGCGGTGAGCAGGCCTCCGTCGTCGCGGTGCATGTACACGCTGCCGGGGTTCTGAAGCTCGTGGTTGCCCATCACTTCAAAGGCGATCCAGTAATCCACGTAAGAATCCACGTCAAGATATGCGGGATACTTCTCTTCGAATCCGTCGGAATAAAGAGCTTCAGCCACTTCGTAGATATATTTCTTGATACTGTCCACAGCCGGGGCGGTAATGACATCGGTGTCCGGATGTTTGATCGAGAAGGGGATTCCGTTATTCCAGTTATTGCAGCGTCCGTGGTAGTCGATCCACTGTATTTCGTTGTCGTAGTGGAAGTCGCACTCCAGCATGAAGCCTTTGTCTTCGTTGATGTTCACCCTGTTTTTGTCGACACGGACCTGCTCTATGAGAAGATAGGTCCCCTTGTGGGTGCCGTTCATCACCAGTTCGACGGGGCGGCAACGCGGAGTCCAGGCGAGGTTGTCGAGCATGGAGCCGACTTTCATCGACACCAGGTTACGCATGAGGGTGCGGTCCATGAAATTGGCCAGCAGCACCCAGCGCTTGTGGGCGGGCATGCCCAGGACCTCCTTTTTCTTGTCAAGCTTGATGGTATAAGGTTTCTTGGGCCAGGACCAGGTGGTGTTCCCGCGGCCCTTAACCTGACAATCTATCTCGTCCAGTCCGGCCAGTTCTTCGGTTCCGTCGATGTATATCTTGCCTTTGACCCACGTCTCCTTGGAGTTGACTACGGCGTTGGTCCTAAGATATACGACAGGCAGGCCGGTCATGGTGTATTTGGGAATCTCCACCGGGTCTTCGCGGACGACGGTAAAGTGTTTTGACGAGAGGTAAACCCCGTTTTTGCCGTATTGGATGAACGCATTCAGGGCATAGGAGCTTCCGGTCCCGTTGTCCCGCAGGACGGCCTCGTATGCGCCGGAACCGGTGCGCACGACATCTTCCAGATAGAATCTGCCGGTGCTGCCTCCGAGCGAAATGCAGCAGCCAGCGGCTCCCACGTGATAGTTGAATTGAAAATCGGGCGGGGATACGGTGAACGGCACCTTCGCGCTGCCGCCCTTGTCGATGCTGACGCTGTCGGCGAGCACCGTCACAGAATCGGGGGAGGCCGGAGGAAGCGGCTCCGGCTCCCCGTTTCTGCATGCTGCGAGAAGGAAAGCTCCCGCAATCAGGATTAAGAGTCTACTTTTGGAAAACACGTACATAGTCTATCTTCATCGTGGTCGGGAGGGCGCTTTCGTCTATTCCCTTATAACCGCCCCAGTCGCCTCCCCAGGCAAGATTGAGCGTGATGTAGAAGGTCTTGTTGAATGGCCAGGTACTCACGTTGTTCTTGCCGTCGTTGGCGAAATATAGCAAATCTTTTCCGTCCACGAAAGTTTTGATATAACTATCTGTCCACTCAAGGGCGTACACGTGGAATTCGCCTTCGGCGTTGGACGTGTATGTTTCCTTGGTTTTCTGAGTGTTCTTGACATGGTTGTAGGCCTCGCAGTGGATG
>JAFZLP010000177.1 GCA_017551405.1 Bacteroidales bacterium | reverse complement strand
GCGAAGCAGAGCTCGTTGATCAGATTGGTTGCGCCGCCGAACTTGTCGACCATCCAGAGCACGTAGCGGATATCCACGCAGATGCACCTCTGCAGGTCGGGCTCGAACATGACGTCACTGCTCATGCTTTCCCAGTTGCCGTCGAAGGCAAGGCCGATGAGGTTGCCGTCGGCATCGAGCACCGGGCTGCCGGAGTTGCCGCCGGTGATGTCGTTGTTGGTGAGGAAGCAGGTATGGAGCGAGCCGTCCTTGTCAGCGTACTGCCCGAAGTCCTTTGCCTGCGCGAGTTCCTTCACGCGTGCGGGCAGGCGGAATTCATAGTTGGTGGGATCTTCCTTCTCGAGAAGGCCGTTGGTGGTGGTGTAGTACCAGTAGCTCACGCCGTCCTTGGGTGAATACGGGAGCACCGAACCATAGGTGAGCCTCATGGTGAAGTTGGCGTCGGGATAGCTGGGCTTGCCCTTTTCCCATTCGAGAAGGCCGGCGGTGAAGCGCTTCGAGCCTTCGGCAATCTGCCCCTGGCCGCCGCGCACGTCGGGAATCACAGCCATGAGCTTGCCCATGATCTTGTCCCTGAGGGCGCTGGCCTCGGTAGTGTCGGAATAGAGCTTGTCGAGGTATTCCTCGCTGTCGGAAACGTCTATCCTGTCGGCCGGAGCCACCCTGGCCAGATAATGGCCTATCAGGGCCTTGGCTATCTTCCTGTCGACAGCGGGATTGTAGTCCTTGTCGCCTGCGGAGCGCGGGTCGAGCCTCTCGATGTTGGCGAGAGTCTCGGTGAGGAGGGTGAGGACCTCCATGCCGTGGGCGCTGCCCTGCACCGCTTCGGCTATCTGCTCGATTGAGCCGCCGTAGGCTTCCTGCCTCTTCTTGCGGGCGTCAACCCACTTGGTGAACTCGGCTTCCTTGGCCTTTTCGCGCTCGATTATCTTGAGGTTGGCGAACGCGAGCTCTTCGCCCTGCCACTTCTTCCAGCCGTTGGCGCTGCCGGCATACTTGTTTGCATACTGCAGGCGGACTGCCGGATCCTTCTCCATCTCTTCCCACATCACGTTCTGGCGGACGGTGCGGGCATCGATGCGGATGCGGTTAACGTCCACCATGTTCTGGAGCTGCTCGGCGGTCTGGAAACGCTGGGTGCGGCCGGGATAACCCATAACCATGGCGTAATCTCCGGTCTGGACGCCCTTGAGCGACACCTTCAGCGAGCGCACGGGCTTGAGGGGAACGTTGGCCGGATCGTACTCGGCGGGCTCGTTGTTTTCGGGATTGGCATAAACGCGGAACATGCTGAAGTCGCAGGTGTGACGCGGCCACATCCAGTTGTCGGTTTCGCCACCGAACTTACCCATGGATGCGGGCGGAGCGGCCACGAAGCGGACATCCCTGTATACTTTATACAGAATGAGATAATAGACGTTCTCGTTGTAGAATCCGGTGATGACCGCACGGCAGTGGGGATTGTCGGCGCCGGCCTTCTTGATGAGCTCTTCGCGCTTGGCGTCGATCTCCTCGTCGGTCTTGCAGTTCTTGAAGGCCGCCGTAACGTCCTGCATGCCTTCGAGGAAGGTAACCGAAAGGCCGGGGACGGGGAGCTCCATCTCGCGGTTGAGGGCCCAGTAGCCGTCTTCCAGGTAGTTGTGCTCCGGGGTGGAAAGGCGCTGGATGCTGCTGTAGCCGCAGTGATGGTTGGTTACGAGCAGGCCTTCGCCGGAAATGATTTCCCCGGTGCATCCCCCGCCGAACTGCACTATGGCGTCCTTGAGGGACGAATGGTTGATGGAATAGATATCGTCTGCAGTGAGGCGGCAGCCGAGGTTGCGCATCGCTTCAGAGTTGAATTTTTGAAGAAGGGGGAGGAGCCACATGCCCTCGTCGGCGCTTGCGGTAAGGGAGATGCCTATGGTCAGCGCCAGGATGGAAAGTATCTTTTTCATGGTGATACAAAGATACCTATTTTTGGAGAGTTTTGATGTAATTGTTCAAATTTGTGACAAGTTCATCCTTCTCCTGCAGCTTCTTTTCGTAGAAGTCCCTCAGGGCCTCCAGCTTTTCCCGGGAGTCGTCCGCATCCCGGAGCTTCCGGGACACTTCGTCACCGACGACGAGGTCCTCCACGGAGATATCCGCCAGCCTCGCAATCTTGTAGACATTCCGGTTGATCACCTGCGTGGTACCTTCTTCCAGTCGCCAGTACGTGCTGCTCTCGATGTCCAGCTCCTGCGCGATGGCTTCCTGGGTGAGTCCCATTTCTTCGCGTATCCTGCGGATGTTCGCCTTTATGCTTCTTTCGTCAATCATGTCGGTTGTTGCAAAAATACGGCACCCTTTCTGTTTTATTATCAGCAATTTCCGCTCATGGACTATGCAAATAATGCAGTGAACACATACAAAAACGTAAAAATTCCACTTTTACTCCCCTTTTTACCCCCGGAAATAATTTCGCGTTTCTTTTATTTGCAGCGGAAACTTTTAAAAAACGCAGTGATATGAAAACCCTTTCCCAAGCCTACGCCGCCTTTGCCGACCTGATGTCCGACGATCTTTTTCTCTCCACTCCCTGCCTCTCCTACGAGGCTGTATGTGCCCGAATCGGAGTATCTCCGACCGACCTTAACGAGATATTATTCAATGAAATGGGACTTAGTGGCCCCGAAATTTTGAATTCCTTTCAAAAGTTGTTAATTTTGTAGGCTATATCGTTTGCAATCATACAAAACCAAATAAAGATGAAAGAATACGCAACAAAAGACATCCGGAACGTGGTCCTGCTGGGCAGCACCAAGTCCGGCAAGACCACACTCTCCGAATCCATGCTGTTCGAGGGTAAGGTTATCGCCCGTCGCGGCTCCGTCGAGGAAAAGAACACCGTTTCCGACAACACCGAGTTCGAACAGACAAACCAGAAGTCAATCAGCGCCACCGCTCTCTACGCGGAGTTCGGCGGAACCAAGCTCAATTTCATTGACGCTCCCGGATCCGACGACTTCTGCGGCGGTGCCCTTTCCGCCTTCAAGGTGTGCGAAAGCGGCGTCCTGGTCGTGAATGCGCAGCAGGGTGTCGAGGTCGGCACCGAGATCTACGCCCGCTATGCCAAGCAGTACGGCATTCCTCTGGTAATGGCCGTCAACCAGCTCGACCACGAGAAGGTCAGCTGGGAGCGCAGCCTCGAAACCATCAAGGAGGCATTCGGCAAGAAGGCCGTCCAGGTGCAGATTCCCGTAGAGCCCGGCCTGAACTTCAAGGGTGTGGTGGATGTCATCACCATGAAATACTACGACGCCACCGGCGCAGAGCTTGACATTCCCGCCGCCTATGCCGACGAGGCCGAATCCCTCCACCAGGAGCTGGTCGAGAAGGCCGCCGAAGGCGATGACGCCCTCATGGAGAAGTTCTTCGACACCATGGAGCTCAACATCGACGAAATCCGTCAGGGCCTTGCAGCCGGCATGGAGAAGGGCGAGACCATCCCCGTCTTCTGCATCTCCGCAAAGCAGGACATCGGCGTGAAGCGCCTCATGGAGTTCATCGTCAACGTATGCCCCGCTCCCAAGTGCGACGCCACCAAGCCCGTCAGCCTCTTCATCTTCAAGACCGACGTCGAGCAGCACCTCGGTGAAGTGTCTTACTTCAAGGTGATGAGCGGCACCCTCAGCGAAGGCGCCGACCTCACCAACCCCGAGACCGGCAACGGCGAGCGCCTTTCCGCCATCTATGCGGTTGCAGGTGCCAACAAGACCAAGGTCGCCAAGATCGGAGCCGGCGACATCGGCTGCGTCATGAAGCTCAAGAACGGCAAGACCGACGTCACCCTCGCCGCTCCCGGCGTTGCGGCCATCCCGCACATGGTATTCCCCGACTTCAAGTACACCTGCGCAGTGCGCGCCCTCGACAAGAACGACGAGGTGAAGGTCGGTGAGGCCCTCAACAAGATCACCGCTCAGGATCCCACCCTCAAGAGCTACTTCTCCAACGAGCTCCGTCAGACCATCCTCCAGGGTATGGGCGAGCAGCACATCAACTACGCCATGTGGCGCGTGAAGAACGAGTTCAAGCTCGACGCCGAAACCTACGCACCCAAGATCCCGTACCGCGAAACCATCACCAAGACCGCTACCGCCCGCTATCGTCACAAGAAGCAGTCCGGCGGCGCCGGCCAGTTCGGTGAGGTCGCTCTCCTCATCACCCCGTACGTGGAAGGCCAGGAGCAGCCCAAGAACTTCAAGATCGACGGCAAGGACACCATCCTCAACATCAAGGGCAGCGAGGTCCAGGCTCTCCAGTGGGGCGGCAAGCTCGAGTTCAACAACTGCGTGGTCGGCGGTGCCATCGACCTTTCCTTCATGCCCGCCATCCTCAAGGGTATCAACCAGAAGATGACCGAAGGCCCTCTCACTGGTTCCTACGCCCGCGACATCCGCGTTTACGTTTACGACGGTAAGATGCACCCGGTAGACTCCAAGGAAAT
Organism: Bacteroidales bacterium; assembly: GCA_017551405.1. Lineage (GTDB taxonomy): Bacteria > Bacteroidota > Bacteroidia > Bacteroidales > UBA932 > Cryptobacteroides. The sequence continues at coordinate 1,962 of JAFZLP010000177.1, read as the reverse complement.
CGCCTTCATCATCGCAGGCCGCAACGCATTCAGCGAGGCCTTCCGCGAGGCCGGCCCGAAGATCCTCGAGCCTATCTATGACGTCGACATCACCACCCCGTCCGACTACGTGGGTAACTGCATGTCCGACCTCAACACCCGCCGCGGCATGATCGTCAACCAGGAGATGGACGGTAACTTCACCGTTCTCCACGCCCGCGTTCCTCTCGCAGAGCTTTACCGCTACAGCACCGTGCTCAGCTCGCTTTCCGGCGGCTCCGCCACCTTCAGCATGAAGTTCGCAGAGTATCAGCAGGTTCCCGCCGACGTCCAGAAGAAGCTTCTGGAAGAGTACGCGGCCCAGGCCAAGGAAGAGGAATAATACAGTCCCCTTTCAAGCTCAAAAAGGAAGCGACCGGGCACGGCCGCTTTCTTTTTTTCCAAAAAGTGCGTACCTTTGAAAGACAAGCAGAGCATGGAGAACACAAAACTCTACAAATGGTCCGGTGCGGGCAATGATTTCGTGGTCGTGGACGGCCGCGGAAAAGATGTCGCCGCATTCCGCACGGCATCGGTCATCAGCCGCCTGTGCTCGGAGCATTCGACCGACGGCCTGATGATCCTGAAGGAGTCGGCCGGGCATGATTTCTCCATGGAGTTCTACAACCCCGACGGCACCGGCGGCATGATGTGCGGCAACGGCGGCCGCTGCATCGCGGCCTTCGCGGCCTACCTGGGCGTCACCGGGGAGCACTGCGTTTTCGAGGCTCCCGACGGCATCCATACCGCCGACATCCTAAGCCACGAAAAGGACACCCTCTGGGAGGTCCGGCTCGGCATTGTGGACGTCGCCGGGGTTAAGGAAACTCTCGGCGGATACTTCCTCGAAACCGGCACCCGCCATTTCGTGAAGTTTGTCCCCGATGTCGAAACTGTGGATGTCGAAACGGAAGGGCGGCTCTATCGCATGAAGCCGGAATTCGCTCCCCAGGGGAGCAACGTGAACTTCGTTTCGGTGGCTCCGGGAGGCCTTCGCGTACGCACCTTCGAAAAGGGCGTGGAGGGCGAAACCCTGGCCTGCGGCACCGGCCTCACAGCCTCCGCGATAGCCGCATTCCATTGCGGAATCCCGCCGTACAGAACCGACGCTGCCGGTAGGGTGGAATACCACTTACAGGCACGTATAGCCCGGTTAAAAGTCGATTTTCTCCCTACCGGAGAGGATGCGTTCGCCGGGGTTTTCCTGACCGGCCCGGCCGAGCTTCAGGGAGTCTTCGATTATTGTTAAATTTGCAGGGATGAAGAGAATAGAACACTACGACCTTTCCTCTCACAATACCTTCCGCATGAAGGCTTCGTGCGCCCTCTATATCGAGTACGACACGGTGGCCGAACTCATGGAGCTTGACTGGAAGAACCTCCCCTCTCCGGTGATGCACATCGGCGCGGGAAGCAATCTCCTTTTCACCGGAGACTATCCCGGCACCGTGCTTCACAGCAACGTGAAGTACATCAAATACGTGGACATGGGGCTCGATGAAGTGCTCATGACCGTCGGTGCCGGAGTGACCTTCGACGACTTCGTGGCAAAGGCCTGCGAGTCCGGTCTCTGGGGGGCCGAAAACCTCTCGCTCATTCCCGGCGAAGTCGGGGCCGCCGCGGTGCAGAACATCGGCGCCTATGGGGTGGAGGCAAAGGACATCATCGCCGGAGTGGTCTGCCTCGACACCCGCGACTGGACCAAGACCGTCTTCAAGACTCCCGAGTGCGCCTACGGCTACCGCGATTCCATGTTCAAGCACGAGAAGGGCCGTTACATCGTCACCAGCGTTCTCTTCCGCCTCACCCGCAAGTTCTCGCCCAAGCTCGACTACGGCGGGGTCAGGAAGGCCCTTGAGGGGCTGGATGAAAAGTCGCTCACTCCCGCCATCGTCCGCGGGGCCGTCATCGACATCAGGCGCGCCAAGCTTCCCGATCCGGCCG
>JAFZLP010000176.1 GCA_017551405.1 Bacteroidales bacterium | reverse complement strand
CACGACCAGGGCACCATGCCCGGCTGCACTTCAAGCGACCTGCTCAAGGCCTACCTTGAAAGCCAGCAGAGCATCAGGCCCGACGGCGACAGGCGCCTTCGCATAATCGAAGAATAAAGCATTAATCTCAAGTCTATGACAGACAACAGTTTTGGCTTCATGAGGGTAGCGGCCGCCATGCCGAGGGTATGGCCCGCCAATCCCGCAAAGAACGGAAAAGAAATCATAGCCATGGCCGCCGAAGCCCTCTCAAGGGAGGCGTCCATTGTGGTGTTCCCCGAACTCTGCGTCACCGGGTACACCTGCGCCGACCTCTTCGCCCAGGAGCATCTCCTGAAGGGCGCCGAGGACACCGTAGCACATATTGCCGCCGAAACGGCAGTGCAGGCCTCCGCCGCCCAGGGCGGAGCGGCCCAGCTCATCGCCATCGGCGCCCCGGTTCCGTTCAGGGGCAGGCTTTACAACTGCGCCATCCTCATCAAGGCCGGCCGCATCCTGGGCATCGTGCCAAAGACTTATCTGCCCAACGCAGCCGAATTCTACGAGATGCGCTGGTTCCAGAGCGGCGACAAACTCACTGACCCGCAGCCGATTACCTACGCGGGTCAGCAGACCGCCATAGGCATCAGGCAACTGTTCCGGCTCGGCAGGGCCGTTGTGGGCGTGGAGATCTGCCAGGACCTCTGGGTTCCGCTTCCTCCCTGCACCTTCGCCGCAATTGCCGGGGCAAACGTCATAGTGAACCTCTCCGCCTCCAACGAGGCGCTGTGCAAGCAGGATTACCGCAAGATGCTGGTACAGAGCACCTCCGCCCGCCTGAACGCCGCCTACGTCTACTGCAGCTGCGGCTACGGCGAAAGCACCCAGGACCTGGTCTGGGGCGGATCCTCCTTCATCTTCGAGAACAACGTGCTGCAAGCCGAGAACAAGCGCTTCCTGCGCGGCAGTTCCGCGATCTACGCCGACCTCGACCTCGCCAAGCTCGAGAGCGTGCGCGCGCGCAACGTCAACTTCCGCGACGTGTACACAAAGCAGGAATTCGCCTTCGTCGATGCCGGCGAGCCCCTCGCCACCGATTTCGAGAAAGAATTCCTCCGCGCGGTGGACGCCCATCCCTTCGTGCCTGCCGGCAATCCCGCCGAACTCTCGGCGCGCTGCCGCGAAATCCTTGACATCCAGACTCTTGGCCTCTGCAACAGGCTGGAGCATATAGGGTGCAAGACGGCAGTCCTCGGCATCTCCGGCGGGCTCGACTCCACCCTCGCCCTGCTCGTCACCGCAATAGCCTTCGACAAGCTCGGCTGGGAGCGTTCCCGCATAATCGGCGTCACCATGCCCGGCTTCGGTACCAGCGGCCGCACCCGCGGCAACGCCGACATACTCATGGAAAAACTCGGCGTCACCCGCCGCGAAGTCTCCATAGTGCCGTCGGTCACCATGCACCTTAACGACATCGGCCATCCGCTCGACGTCACCGACGCCACCTACGAGAACGCCCAGGCCCGCGAGCGCACCCAGATCCTCATGGATATCGCCGGGCAGGAAGGCGGCATCGTGGTGGGCACCGGAGACCTGTCCGAACTCGCCCTCGGCTGGTGCACCTACAACGGCGACCATATGAGCATGTACGGCGTAAACGCCTCTGTACCAAAGACTCTGGTGCGCACCCTCGTGAGCTGGGCGGCCACCGAGCATTTCGCCGATGCGGCCGACGTGCTCCGCGACATAGTGGACACCCCCATCTCGCCCGAGCTCCTTCCCACCGGCAAGGGAGGCGAGATCGCCCAGGTCACCGAAGACATCGTGGGCCCCTACGAGCTGCACGACTTCTTCCTCTATCAGGTGATGCGCTGGGGCTTCAGCCCCGCCAAGGTGCTCTTCCTGGCCAGGAAGGCCTTCCGCGGCGCCTACGACGACGCCACCGTCAAGAAGTGGCTCGACGTGTTCTACAAACGTTTCTTCAGCCAGCAGTTCAAGCGCAGTTGCCTGCCCGACGGCCCCAAGGTCGGCAGCGTATCCCTCTCTCCCAGAGGCGACTGGCGCATGCCTTCAGACGTCAGCGCGGAATTTTGGCGCGAAGAATTGAAAAAAATGTAAAAAATATTTGGAAATTACCTTCATTTACGATACCTTTGCAATCCCAATTCGGGGACCCGTTAGCTCAGTAGGTAGAGCACATCCCTTTTAAGGATGGGGTCTCGGGTTCGAGCCCCGAACGGGTCACAACTGAATCGTGTGAAATTGACATACTGCACCTCTAGCTCAGCTGGTAGAGCAGCTGACTCTTAATCAGCGGGTCTAGGGTTCGAGTCCCTAGAGGTGCACGAAAGGCCGGAAGCTTCGTCTTCCGGCCTTTTTTGTATCCGCACGGCGGCGGAGTCTTCCAGACGGGCGGCCGGAAATTATTTTTCGGCAGGCTTGCCGAAAAACCAATTTCCGCTCCGCTGTCCGCCGCCGGGCACAAAAACCCCGGAAATTGATCCTACCCCCAGGCAGCTTTGCCGGGGGTAAGAACAAAATAGCCATAAAATGCTCCTACCCCCAGGTGCTTGAATTGGGGGTAAGATCAAAAAAACCGATAATCGTTCTTACCCCCTAGTCCGGCGGCGATTGTTTCTCCGGCTGTGGCGGGGTGCGGCTCGACTTGCGAAGGAAGCCGGTGCCGAAGGCAGCCCGGAGGGGGTAGAATCGCCGGTCCGAAGGGATGCGAGGACTGTCTGAGGAGGTT
>JAFZLP010000175.1 GCA_017551405.1 Bacteroidales bacterium | reverse complement strand
GATGCCAACCAGGGATGGGCCGACAGGATGGAGGCGCTTTCCGAAATCTACTGGCTCAAGGAACAGGGCGTGAAGATGGTGGAGCAGCCTTTCCCAGCCGACAGGATAGAGGATACCGCCTGGCTCTCCGAAAGGAGCCCCCTGCCCATTTTCGCCGACGAGAGCGTGCAGGGCATGGCCGACCTCAGGAGGTGCAGGGGCGCCTTCGACGGGGTGAACATCAAGCTGATGAAATGCGGCGGCCTGCTCAAGGCCAGGCAGATGATGTCCTACGCCAGGGCGGTCGGCATGAAGGTAATGCTCGGCTGCATGACCGAGACGTCCTGCGCCGTGTCGGCGGCGGCCCAGCTGTCCTCCGGCATCGAATTCGCCGATCTCGACGGGAACCTCCTCATCTCCAACGATCCGTTCGAAGGCGTGCTGGTGAAAGATGGCCGCATTACACTGAACAATCTGCCCGGGCTGGGCTTGTCAATTAAAAAATAATTCCTATCTTTGCCGCGCTTTCTGTCGATGCGTCGACCGCAACCGATCGCCGCGCTGGCAGGATGACTTCCGGTTCGTCCGGAAGTTCCTGATTATTAATTAAAAACAAAAAAAGAAAAATGGCAGAGTATCTCCAGCCGGAAAAGAAACAGGAACTTTTCCAGAAGTACGGCAAAACAGCAGCCGACACGGGTTCCCCTGAAAGCCAGGTGGCCCTCTTCACTTACCGCATCGCTCACCTCACCGAGCACCTCAAGAAGAACAAGAAGGACGTGGTAACGCGCCGTTCCCTCCTCAGGCTCGTGGGCAAGCGCCGTCAGCTCCTCGATTACCTCAAGGAAATCGACATCGAGCGCTACCGTAAGATCGTGAAGGAACTCTCGCTGCGCAAGTAAGCCGCGCAAAAGATTCAAGGGATGGGCCTTGGGGCCGCATCCCTTTTTTGCTGAAAAGACGTAACGCAACACAATAATGAACGTAATCACTAAGAAGATTGAATTACCCGACGGTCGGGTCATTGAAATCGAGACCGGCAAACTCGCCAAGCAGGCGGCCGGCTCGGCAGTAGTCAAGATGGGTGGCACCATGCTTCTCGCCACCGTAACAGCAGCAGACGAAGTGGTTGAAGGAACCGATTTCCTCCCGCTTTCCGTAGACTACAGGGAAAAGTATTATTCAGCAGGCCGCTTCCCCGGAGGTTTCCTCAAGAGGGAAGGCAAGGCCGACGACTATGAAGTGCTCATTGCACGCCTGGTGGACAGGCCCATCCGCCCTCTCTGGCCGGATGATTTCCACCTGGAAGTTTTCATCTACATCAGCCTCATCTCCGCAGACAAGGACACCCAGCCCGACGCGCTGGCCGGCCTTGCCGCTTCCGCAGCCCTCGCAAGCTCCGACCTCCCCTTCGGAGGCCCGATCTCCGAGGTCCGCGTTGCCCGCATCAACGGTGAATGGCGCATCAATCCCGCTTTCAGCGAGATGCCCGGCGCCGACATCGACATGATGGTCGCAGCCACCGAAGAGAACATCATGATGGTGGAAGGCGAGCTCAACGAGGTTTCCGAGCACGACATGCTCGAGGCCATCAAGTTCGCCCACGAAGAGATCAAGAAGCACTGCCGCGTCCAGAAGGAGCTCATGCACGAGCTCGGAACCGACGTGAACAAGCGCGATTATACCCACGACGTGCAGGACGAAGACCTCAGGAAGGCCGTCCGCACCGCGTGCTACGACAAGTGCTACGCCCTTGCAAAGAGCGCTTCTCCCAAGAAGCAGCGCGAAGAGGGCTTCAAGGCCATCAAGGAGGAATTCCTTGCCACCATTCCCGAGGAAGAGCTCGAAGAGAAGACTCCTCTCGTGGAAAGGTATTACGGCGAAGTCGAGAAGGAAGCAATGCGCAACATGATACTCGACGAGGGCCTCCGTCTCGACGGCCGCCACACCGCCGAGGTGCGTCCCATCTGGTGCGAAACCGACGTCCTGCCCTGCGCACACGGCAGCGCCGTCTTCACCCGCGGCGAGACCCAGAGCCTTGCCAGCGTCACTCTCGGCACCAAGATGGACATGAAGGAGAACGACGAGGTGCTCATCCAGGGCGACTCCCAGTTCGTGCTCCACTACAACTTCCCGCCGTTCGCCACCGGTGAGGCCAGGCCCCAGAGGGCTCCCGGCCGCCGCGAAATCGGCCACGGCAACCTCGCGATGAGGGCCCTCAAGGCTGTGGTGCCCCTCGCTCCCGAAAATCCCTACGCCGTACGCGTAGTCTCCGATATCCTCGAGTCCAACGGCTCGTCCTCGATGGCTTCCGTCTGCGGCGGCTGCCTCGCCCTCATGGACGCAGGCGTCAAGATCCGCAAGCCGGTCGCCGGTGTGGCCATGGGCCTCATCACCGACGCCGAAAGGCCTAACGACCGCTACGCCATCCTCACCGACATCCTCGGCGACGAGGACCATCTCGGCGACATGGACTTCAAGGTCGCCGGCACCAAGGACGGCATCACCGCCACCCAGATGGACATCAAGGTGGACGGCCTTTCCTACGAAGTTCTCGAAAAAGCTCTCGAGCAGGCCCGCCAGGGCAGGCTCCACATCATGGGTGAAATGCTCAAGGTGCAGCCCGAACCCCGCGAGGATTACAAGCCCTTCGTGCCCCGTATCGAGGAAATCCGCATTCCTTCGGAATTCATCGGCGCAGTTATCGGCAAGGGCGGCGAGACCATCCAGAAGATCCAGAAGGAGACCGGTACCGTCATCACCGTGGACGAAGTTCCCATCGAGGGTACCAACCTCACCGAGGGCGTTGTGGATGTCGCTTCTACCGACAAGGAGAGCATGGTCAAGGCCATCGAATGGATCAAGGGCATCTGCGCGAAGCCCGAGGTCGGCACCGTCTATCACGGAAAGGTGGTATCCATCCTCGATTTCGGCGCCTTCATCGAGATCCTTCCCGGCAAGGAAGGCCTTCTCCACGTGAGCGAGATCTCCTGGACCAAGACCGAAAAGGTCGAGGACGTCCTCAAGGTCGGCGACGAGGTAGACGTCAAGCTCCTCGAGTACGACGACAAGAGCGGCAAGATGCGCCTCAGCATGCGCGTCCTCACCGAGAAGCCCGAGGGTTATGTCGAGCAGGAGCGCAAGCCCCGCCAGGGCGGCAATGACCGTCGCAACGGCGGCGACCGCAAGAACGGCAACGAGCGCCGCAATGGCGGCGACCGCGGTAACGGTGAGCGCAGGAACGGCGGCAACGACCATCGCGGCGAGCGTCGGGGCGGCGGAGACCGTCACAACGGCGGCCAGCACCGCAGCTTCCGCAGCGAAGAGGCACCCGCTCCCGAAGCCAATGACTACCGCGAGCCCGTGGACGAGCTCTACTAGGTTAGGCGATTTTTAATGAGAAAGGATGTCTGAGGAATTTTCGGACATCCTTTTTTTCTTGTCGGGATAATTAGCACTATATTTGCAACAGACCGTAATGTATATGAGAAAAGCCTTCGTTGTTTTCCTGTGGATGATTGCCGGAATTCCGCTCTGTGCCCAGGACGCCCATCGTGATTCAGTGCTCACCCAGGCCCGTTACCTGAAAAGCATTTACCGCACCGACGACGCCATCGGGCTGCTGTCCGCACTGGTGCAGCCCGGCGCGATGGACGAAACGGTGCTCTCCGAGCTGGCCGACTGCCATTTCCAGAGCGGAGCGTACGAAGACGCGGCCGGGACGTATTTCATGCTGTCTTCCTTCAGGCCTGACAACATTCTCTACAAGATACGTCAGATGCAGGCTTTTTACCGGCTCAAGGCTTTCCCCGAAAGCATCCAGGCCGGGCGGGCTGTGCTCCAGCTGGATTCCATCCCGGCAGTGGTGAGTTATGTGGGCGATGCCTTCAGGCAGATGGAGCAGCAGGATTCGGCCCTGTGGTACTACCGCCGGGCCCTTGCCATGAAGCCGATGAACGAGTCGGTCGTGGCGAAGGCCGTGAATGTCTATATTACGAAAGGCGATTATGACGGGGCGGTTGCCGTTACGGAGCCGTTCCTGGCCGAGGATCCCGACAATACCACCATCGCACCCCTCAAGGGCCTTGCCCTGTACCGGAAAGGGGACTATGACGCCGCCGTTGAAGTGTTCCAGCGCCAGGAGGATATAGGCAACGACAGCTATCCCATCCACTACTATCTTGGACAGAGCTACTGGCATACCCAGGTGGTATACCGGGCCCGGCAGGAACTTCTCACCGCCTGGCAGAAAGATTCCAGCGACGTGAATCTCGCCTACGCCATCGCCGCGGTCCTGACGGAAACGCGCT
>JAFZLP010000174.1 GCA_017551405.1 Bacteroidales bacterium | reverse complement strand
CCCTGGCTCAGTAAGGGCAGTGTGGCGCTCGCGGTGCTGAGGCATCTGCCGATGGCGCTGTTCACGGCGGCCATGGTGCTGCTGGTCATCGCCCTTGCCAGGCCGCGCTCGTCGAGCGAAGTGGAAAAGGTGAATTCCGAGGGCATCGACATAGTGTTCGCCATGGACGTGTCCACATCCATGCTGGCGCGCGACTTCACCCCCGACCGCATTTCCGCGGCCAAGGACATCGCCGTGGAATTCATCTCCCAGCGGCCTTCCGACCGCATGGGAATAGTGGTGTTCGCCGGTGAGAGCTACACCCAGTGCCCCCTCACCACCGACAGGGCCACCCTCATCAACCTCATGAAGGAGGTGCAGACCGGCCTCATCGAGGACGGCACCGCAATCGGCAACGGCCTTGCCACCGCGGTGGCGCGCATGATGGATTCGGACGCGCCCAGCAGGGTGGTCATCCTGCTCACCGACGGCGTTAACAACTCCGGGGAAATCGCCCCGGAAACCGCCGCCGACATCGCAGCTACCTACAACGTGCGCGTGTATACGATAGGTGTGGGCGCCAACGGCGAGGCCCCGTATCCGGTAATGACGCCATGGGGCGTTGAGGTCCGCAGGGTGCCCGTGGAGATAGACGAAGACCTGCTCCGGAGGATTGCCGAAACCACCGGAGGGGAGTACTTCCGCGCCACGGACAACACCAAACTCAGTGAAATCTACTCCCAGATCAACAAGATGGAGAAGGTGCGCACCACCATCGACAGTTTTCCGGTCTACAAGGAACTGTACGGCGGCTACGCATTCGCGGCGCTTGTGTGCCTGCTCCTCATGCTGGCTCTGGAATTATTTGTAAGGAGGCTGCCGTAATGCTGTTCTTTGCCAACGAAAAATTCCTCTGGCTGCTCCTGCTGCTTCCCGTGCTGCCGGTCGTGTATGCGCTGGTGCTCAGGTTCCGCCGTGCAAGGATACGGAAATTCGGAGACCCCGCCCTGGTGGAGCAGCTCATGCCCCATTATTCCCGCGGGAAAGGCTGGGTGCGCCTCATCCTCATCGACCTTGCGATAGCCTCGCTGGCCATCGGGCTTGCCCGCCCGCAGATTGGCGCCAAGCTTTCCAACCGCGAGACCAAGGGCGCCGAAATCATGATCTGCCTGGACGTCTCCAATTCCATGCTCGCCAGGGACTATTCCCCGAACCGCCTCGAGAGGGCAAAACTGGCCATCAGCCGACTTGTGGACAAGCTCCAGGACGACCGCATAGGCCTCATCATTTTCGCAGGCACCTCGTTCGTGCAGCTGCCGGTGACCACGGACTACGTGTCCGCGAAGATGTTCCTCGGCAGCATCAACCAGCAGAGCATCCCGGTGCAGGGCACGGCCATAGGCGAGGCGGTGCTTACGGCCATAAAGAGCTTCAGCTCGCAGAGCGAGAAGAGCCGCGCCATTATAGTCATCACCGACGGCGAGAACCACGAGGACGACCCGGTCGAGGCGGCACGCCAGGCTGCCGAACTGGGCATCAAGGTGTACACGATAGGAGTCGGCTCCCTGCAGGGCGAGCCCATCCCCGTCGACGGGGAACTCCTGAAGGACAAGGAGGGCAAGATAGTGGTCACCAAGCTCGACGAGGCCACGCTCCGCAAGATGGCTCAGGTCGGTGGCGGCGCCTACGTGCATGCCGGCAACGAGGAATTCGGCCTCAATCCCATCATCGACGACCTGCGGAAACTCGAAGACGAGAATTTCCGGAGCGTAGTGTTCGAAGAGTATGACGAGCAGTACATGTATTTCGTCGCCGCCGCGATAGTGCTGCTTGCAATCGCTTTCCTCGTAGGCGACAGGCGCGCAAAAAGGAGATTGTTCGAATGAAGCGTATAGTTTTTTGCATATTGCTCATACTGAGCGCATTGCCCTTGTCGGCCCAGGTCGACAGGAAGGAGGTGCGCGCGGGCAACCGCAAATTCCGCAAGGGCGATTTCGCCGCTTCCGAGATCGATTACCGGAAGGCGGTCCTCAAGGACTCCCTGTCGATTGCCGGGGAATACAACCTGGCCTCCTCGCTGTACCGCCAGCAGAATTATGAGGAAGCCGCGGAAGCCCTGGGGCGCGCCGACGCCGAGGTGGCCGGAACTCCCCATGCGGCGGACTATTACTACAACGAAGGCGACGTGGCCCTGCAGCGCAAGAACTACAGCGCCGCCGTGAACGCATTCAGGCAGTCCCTGCTCCTGAATCCGGGGGATATGGACGCAAAGGAGAACTATATCTACGCCAAGGAGATGCTGAAGAACCAGCAGGGGGGCGGAGGCGGACAGGACCAGCAGAATCAGCAGGATCAGAATGATCAGAACGATCAGAACCAGAACGATCAGGATCAGCAGGACCAGAACCAGGACCAGCAGAATCAGGATCAGCAGCAACAGCAGCAGGATCAGCAACAGCAGCCTCAGCCGCAGAATATCTCCCAGCAGCAGGCCAGGCAGATGCTGAAGGCCATCCAGGCCCAGGAAAAGGAGACTCAGGACAAAGTCAAGAAAGAGAAGGCGGCAATGCTCAAGAGCCGCCAGAAAGATAAGAACTGGTAGAGATGAGAAGATTATCCGTCATATTGGCATTTTTGGCCCTGGCGCTGCCGCTCGGGGCGCAGGAACTTTCGATAGACGCCCCCAATCTGGTGGCGTCGGACGAGCAGTTCAACGTGACCTTCACCTTCGACGGCGAAGAGGCCCCTTCCGATTTCAGCTGGAGTCCCGGAAGCGATTTCAAGCTGGTCTGGGGGCCGCAGAAGGGCACTTCCACGTCTATCAGCATAGTGAACGGCAAGCGCAGCAAGAGTTCCAAGACCACCTACACCTACGTGCTGATGCCGAATAAGGCGGGCACCTTTACGATAGGCCCCGCTACCGCCACGGTGAAGGGCCGGCAGATCAGTTCCGGCACCAAGTCCATCCAGGTGGTGGCCGAAGGGCAGCAGCGCTCCGGGCAGGGAAATACCGGGAACGGCAGGCCCGGGACTCCCGCGGCCGACGGAACCATTTCCGACAAGGACATCTTCCTACGGCTTTCGCTCAGCAAGTCCTCGGCGGTTGTGGGGGAAACCGTTTCCGCAACCCTTAAACTCTACCAGAGGGTGTCCATAGCGGGTTTTGAAGATGCAAGGTTCCCGTCCTTCGACGGCTTCTGGAGCCAGGAGGTGCAGGCTCCTTCCAATATCGAATTCCACAGGGAAACGGTAGGCGGGCAGATATACAACGCCGCCGTGCTGCGTTCCTGGAATCTCATCCCGCAGAGGGCGGGAGAACTCAGGATAGACCCGGCGGAACTGGTGTGCCTGGTGAACGTCCGGGTGTCTTCCGGCAACAACGGCAGCATCTTCGACTCGTTCTTCCAGGACGACTACCGCACCATCCGCAAGAGGGTGGTCACGCCGGCATATACGGTGCATGTCTCATCCCTTCCGGCCGGAGCTCCGGCGTCGTTCGGCGGGGGAGTCGGAAAGTTCTCGCTCAGGGCTTCGCTTTCCACCGATTCGCTTAAGACCCACGATGCCGCCTCGCTGGTGGTGACGGTCAGCGGAACCGGCAACGTATCCCTTCTGGAGGCTCCCAAGCTGTATTTCCCCCCGGACTTCGAGGTCTACGACGTGAAGTCTTCGGAAGGAAAGGGCAGCAAGACCTTCGAATATCCCTTCATTCCCCGCAGCCACGGCGACTTCGTCATCGGGCCGGTGGAATACAGCTACTATGACATCGCCGAGGGCAGGTATGTGACTCTTTCCTCGGCACCCATGCCGCTCCACGTCGAACGGGGTGCGGTGCAGGAGCAGCAGGGGCCGGTGTCGGGCCAGTTCGTGCCTTCATCCCAGAAGGACGTGAAGGACCTGGGGACCGACATCCGCTTCATTTCCACGCGCAAGCCCGCCTTCTCCGGGGCCGGCGCCTTCTTCGTGTGGTCTCCGCTTTTCTGGGGCATTCTGGCGCTGCTGGCGGTGCTTGCCGCCGCGCTCTGGTTCGCCTTCCGCAAAATGGCCGCCATGAGGGCCGATGTGGCAGGCAGCCGCAACAGGGGCGCGGTCAAGATGGCCCGGAAGCGCCTTGCCGCGGCCGGAGAGTACCTTCAGAAGAATCTCTATACCGCATTCTATGAGGAACTGCACAGGGCGCTGCTGGGCTTCGTTTCCGACAAGCTCAACATGGACTCCTCCGACATGACGAGGGAGAACATCGCTGCAAAGTTCAGGGAATCCGGCGTGACGGACAGCCTTGCCGAGGAATTCTGCAGCCTGCTCGACGCCTGCGACTATGCCCGCTACGCTCCCGATGCCGGCCACGACGCCATGAACGCACATTACGAAAGCGCGGTCTCCGCGATATCCAGAATAGATTCCTGCATGAAGAAGAAAGTTTCCCCGCGCACCGCGGCCCT
>JAFZLP010000173.1 GCA_017551405.1 Bacteroidales bacterium | reverse complement strand
ACATGGCCTCTTTGGTCTTGTCCCTGCGGTTGCAGATGTTGATGGTTTCCAGAAGCATGTTCACGAACTCCTTGTAGTCGTCGTTGGGGCTGATGGTGAGCCCGAGGAACTCGGCGGCCTCGGTCATACCGTTGACGCCAACGGTGAGGTACTGGCGCTTCATGTCGATGAAGCCGGCCCTGTAGACGTCGAGCATCTCGGCCTTGAGGAAGTCCTTGATGATTTCGTTGAAGGCTATCTGGTACTTGTGGACGCGTTCGGTCTCTACCGTAACGGCGTCGCGGATATATTGATAAAGGGTTTCCTTGTCGTATACGCTGGGGCTGATGGGAACGCCCATCTTCATGTCGACGCCCATCTTCTCGCGGAAGTACTTCCGGGCCGCATCCTGGATGAGGCGGTTGAGGTTGATGGTCATGACGCTCTTGCTTCCGGTAGAGACGGAGGCGGTTCCCATGGAATACTGGTGCGTGGTGTGGTTGTGCTCCTCGTCGTTGCCGTCGAGATCCTTGAGGCTGTTGCGCAGGCGGCAGCAGCTGCTGAGGCTGTCGGGGGAGTTGGAAAGATAGCAGAAGAAGCTGTGTCCCTTGCTCCACATCTCGGAGGTGAAGTCGGCGTATTCCTGGTCGGCGAAGTCGTCTCCGCCGTTGGTGAGAAGGGCCATGGTCTCCACCGGAAAGGTGAGGATATAATGGTTGCGCTCTTCGTTGAACCAGCGCATGAAGTGCTTCTGCAGCCAGGAGAGGGTCTCCCACTTGGGAGCGGTGCCGTCCGGGAAGCGGAAGTCGGAGAAGACGCCCTCGAAGTACGGCTTGTCGAAATAGCTGATGTTCCAGAAGACCGTCTGGTAGCCGCGGTTGCCGGCCGGCATGTTCATGGAGTGCACCACCTGCTGGAAGCAGTTGTCGATGACCTTGGTGAGCGTGCGGGCCTTGCGGTTGTTCTCCACGACCTCGTCGAGGCGGCTCAGGTAGTCGTCGCCGTAGTCCTTGCGGATGAAGTAGTCGAGGTACATGAGGAACTCGGGAGTGGCCACCGCGCCCATGAACTGGCTGGAGACGCTGTAGACGAGGTTGATGAACTCGCCGCAGTAGCTCTTGAGGTCGGTCGGGGCGACCGAGACGCCGCCGAGCTCCTTGAGGCCGCTCACGAGGAACGGGTACATGGTGATGGCCACGCAGTAGGGATAGCCCGGGGTGCCGCTTTCATCGTGCTTGTAGAGTACGTGGGACTCGAGGTCCTTGATGTACTGCGCGGCAAGGTCGTGCCCGTAGAGGGAGTGGATCTTGTCCTGCATGATATAGCGGTTCTGCTTGATGTTGTTCTCCTTGTAGAGTTCCTGGCCGAGCGTCACGATGTTCTTGCGGGTGACGTTCGCGTTGGCGTCGAACTTGCTGCCGGTGGCGGCGTTGGAGGCGTTGATATAGTCCTTGATGAAGTCCCTTTTCTTGCGGATGTCCTTGCCGGCGTCGAACTTCTCGATGTACTCGAGCGCGGCTTTCTTGTTCACGCTCATGAGGGAGTTCACCACCTGGCGGCGGATCTCCTGGCTCGAGATCTTGTCGTAAATGTAAAGGTTGTCGGTGATGCTTACGAGCACCTCTTCGGGGCAGACCTGTCCGGTTGCTTCGTATGTCTGACGGATACCTCTTTTGAGTTTGTCGAGGTCGAATTCTTCAATGGTTCCGTTGGTTTTTCTAACGTCCATAGTATCAGGGACTTGCGGTTGGTTGGTTTAGTTTTTTCAGGTAAAAGGGGGCAAAAAATACCGGACTGCCCGGGGCAATCCGACCCTTTTCGTGAACAAAATTAGGCAATAGAATCCTGAAAATCCAGTCAAAAAACGGAAAGTTATCAACACGAAACTAACAATTGCGTTACCCCTGGAACAGAAAAAGACAGGGCGGCCAAACGGCCGCCCTGTCCTGAATGACTGGAACGGAATGAATTACTCCGCTGCCTTTTCGGCCTCGACAAGCACCTTGACGGCGGCCACCACGGTCTTGTAGATCTTGGCGGTACCTTCGAACTCGCCGGTCTCCTTGATTTCGGGGACGCTTACGTTCTTCTTGTCCACGTTGAGTCCGAGCGCTGCGAGAGCATCGGCCACCATGGCGGGAGTGACTGCGCCGTAGAGCTTGCCGCTTTCGGAAACCTTGACGGTGAGCTTGACGGGCATGGACTCCACCTGCTTCTTGACGGCCTCGGCGTCGGCGACGAGTTTGGCCTCTTTGTGAGCGCGCTGGCGGATGGTCTCCTCATACTGCTTGAGGGCACTCTTGGTGGCTACAGTAGCCATACCCTGGGGAACCAGGAAGTTGAGTGCATAACCGTTCTTAACTTCTACAACCTCTCCGGCCTCGCCGAGATTCTGTACGTCTTTCTTGAGGATGATTTTCATGGCTGCAGATTATTTGAGAAGGTCGGTTACAAACGGGAGAAGTGCGAGTGAACGGGCACGCTTGACGGCCACGGCCACTTTGCGCTGGAACTTGAGGGAGGTGCCGGTGATGCGGCGGGGAAGAATCTTGCCCTGCTCGTTGAGGAACTTCTTGAGGAATTCGGGATCTTTGTAGTCAACGTACTTGATGCCCGCCTTCTTGAAGCGGCAGTATTTCTTCTTGCGAACGTCCACGGTGGGAGGGTTCAGATAGCGTACTTCGCTGTTGGTTTCGTTGGTTGCCATTGTTTAGTCCTCCTTCTTTTCTTCGATGGGTTCAACGTCGTACTCCTCGGGGAGCTCGACCTCGTCGGCCTTGGGCTCGACGACGGGTTCCGCGGGAGCGTTCTTCCTGGCGGCGCGGACCTCGCGGCGATGCTCGGCATAAGCCACGGCATCCTTGTCGAGGGCCACGGTGAGGAACCTGATGATGCGCTCGTCGCGCTTGTACTGGATTTCGAGAGTGTTCACGAATTCAGGAGCGGCCTTGAATTCGATCAGGTAATAGAAACCTGAGGTCTTGTGCTGGATCGGATACGCGAGCTGCCTGAGCCCCCAATCCTCTTCGTACACGATTTCGCCACCGTTTTCCTTGATGAGCGAGGTGTACTTTTCAACCGCTTCCTTCATCTGCGCATCAGACAAAACGGGAGTTGCAATGAAAACGGTTTCGTACTGCTTTAACATGTTGATAATAAATTAATTAAAAAATTCAGCCCCTTGGGACTTTCCCAAAGGGCTGCAAATTTAGTTTATTTTTTATCTTTTTCCAAATTTTCTTTTCCGGAATCCTCCTTGTATTTGAACCGCCGGATTTTCTGGGTGGCGGTTTTTTCGAAAGGCTCCTTCATGGCCTGCACGTCGGCGATCTTGGAGTTTTTGCCCACAATGGAGTTCACCTTTTCAAGGAGTTCCTTGCGGCGCATGTCCAGGGTGGCGATAAAGCGCTTCTCGCCGGCCAGGTTCCAGTTGAGCACGTTGTCGGCGAACTTGACTTTCGCCACCAGCTTTCCGTCCTGCTCGGTCACGAGCGATTCCTCGACGCCGTCTATCCCGTTGATTACCAACTCAATCTCTTCGGGGTAGATGTTCTCGCCGGACGGACCTATGATAGTGCTTCCGAGCCTGCCGTGCAGATAATAGTTGCCGTCTTCGTCGACCGTGGCGATGTCCCCGGTATGGAACCAGCCCTCGTCGTCGATGACGCCCTGGGTGCGTTCGGGATCTTTATAATAGCCCAGCATGACGTTGTCGCCGCGGCAGATTATTTCGCCCGCACCTGTCTGGGGGTCGACATCGTGGAGTTTGACCTCGACCTTGTACGACGGGATGCCCACCGAACCGACGCGGGTGCGTCCGACCATGGCGTTGCAGACCAGCGGGGCGCATTCGGTGAGGCCGTAGCCGATGGCGTAGGGGAAGCGCGCCTTCTTCAGGAACGACTCCACCTCGGGATCGAGTTTGCTGCCGCCGATGCCGAAGAAACGCAGTTTGCCGCCAAAAGAGCGGTAGAGCCTGCGCCCGACCAGGTAATACAGCAGCCACGGCATCTTCTTCCGCATCCAGTTGAGGGTCGGGCTGTGCCTTATGGTGGGGTAGACGCTCTTGCGGTAAACCTTTTCGATGATGAGCGGAACCGCGCACATGATGGTGGGCCTGACCTCCTTCATGGTGTTCATGAGGATGCTCGGGGTGGGGGCCTTACGTATGTAATACACGCACGCGCCCACGTACACGGGGTACAGGCAGCCGATGGCCATCTCGTAGGTGTGCGCCATCGGAAGTATGCTCATGAAGCGGTCTTTCCTGTTGCAGCGCTGCGCCTTGTGGGATGCCATTATGTTCTGGCAGAGATTGCGGTGGCTGAGCATCACGCCCTTGGCGTTGCCGGTGGTGCCGGAAGTGTAGATGATGGTGGCCAGGGAGTCGGCGTTGGGGGCCTTGGTCCAGCCGTCGCACTGGAACGCGTTCTCGTCTTTCTTGATGATGGTGAAAGTTTCGATGTCGATGACGAGAGTGAGGGCGTCAATGCATTCCTGGGGCACGTTGGGAAGCAGCCTCTGCGAAACGTAGAGGACCTTTGTCTCGGAGTGCCTGAGGATGTTGGCTATCTCTGTCGGGGATGAATCCGGCAGGATGGGGATGGCGACGCGCCCGAAGGCGGTTGCAGTGAAGAAGGCGACCGTCCAGTTGGGCATGTTCTGCGAGAGGATGGCCACCCTGTCGCCGGCGCTGATGCCGTAGCGGGAAAGCCTCTGGCTCTGCAGGTCGCAGGTGTCCCTGAAGGAGCTGTAACTGTAGCCCTGGCTGCCGTCGGCGTAGCAGCTGAAACGCCTTCTGGAATAGCGCTCGGTGCTGTTTT
The DNA here is from genome assembly GCA_017551405.1 of Bacteroidales bacterium. GTDB lineage: Bacteria > Bacteroidota > Bacteroidia > Bacteroidales > UBA932 > Cryptobacteroides. Next base: position 10,692 of record JAFZLP010000173.1, on the reverse strand, counting down.
CGAACAGCTCCCGGAGCGTCTGGGGATAATGGTCGCCCCTCAACGCCCGTATGGGGTTGAAGCGGATGAATATGTTGCGTATGCGATAGGGGTGTCTGCGGCTCATCGGGTAATGTACTTTTCGGGATGTTTTCCGGTGAGATGGAGCCCTTCGTAGTATTCCTGGAGGCGGACGAGGTCTGCCTTGACGTCACCGGTAAGGGGGAACTTCTCCCCGCAGGAAACGCGCTTGGTGCCCCAGTCGAAATAGCCCGCATACAGCGGCACTCCGGTTTCCTTGGCAATCATAATAGCCCCTGATTTCCAACGCTTTACAGGCTTACGGGTGCCTTCCGGGGCTATTGCGAGCTTGAAGAAATCGTCTTTCTCCATCTCGTCTATGAGGCTCCTGACCAGCCCGGATGCGTTGGTGCGGTCTACGGGGATGCAGCCCATCGAACGGAGGATGCCGCCGAGGGGCCAGAAGAAAAGGGACTTCTTGACCATTACGTGCCCAACCTCGCCGAACGAGGTGTAGAACAGGTATGCTATCAGGAAATCGGCCATGGAAGTGTGGGGAACACCCAGCATCACCGCCTTGGGCTCGGGGGGCGGGCCGCCCACGACGGTCCAGCCGAGGCGTCTGAGGCACCAGCCGCAGAACCGGGCCCAGCCTTTTCCGTAATGGGTCTTTCTCATATGTTCACGTCTTCGAGCTCTTCTTCGCTGCGCAGGTTGCCGCGGATGAAATTCTGCCTTTCCACGGTGTTGTCGCCCATGTAGAATTCCATGATCTGCGAAATGCTTTCCTCTTCGGCAAGCTGCACGGGATCGAGCCTCATGTCCTCGCCTATGAAGGCCGAGAACTCGTCGGCGGAGATTTCTCCCAGACCCTTGAACCTGGTTATCTCGGTTTTGCCGTTGTGCAGCTCCGCGAGGGCCTTTTCCTTTTCTTCGGGGGAGTAGCAGTAGCGGTTTTCCTTCTTGTCGCGCACGCGGAAGAGGGGAGTCTGGAGTATATATACATGCCCGCGGCGGATGAGCTCGGGGTAGTATTTCATGATGAAGGTGAGCACCAGCATGCGGATGTGCATGCCGTCGTCATCGGCATCGGTGGCCACGATGATGTTGTTGTAGCGCAGGTTCTCGATGTCTTCCTCGACGCCGAGGGCGTTGATGAGCAGGTTCAGCTCCTCGTTTTCGGCGACTTTCTTGCGGCTTTCCTTGAAGGAGTTGATGGGCTTGCCGCGCAGGCTGAAGACAGCCTGGTAGGCCGCGTTGCGGGCCTTGGTGATGGTGCCGCTTGCGGAGTCGCCCTCAGTTATGAAGATGCTGCTGCGCTCGATGTCGTCGGTGGTCTTGTCGGTGCGCTTGTCGCCGTAGTGGTAGCGGCAGTCGCGCAGCTTGCGGTTGTAGACGTTGGCCTTCTTGGTGCGCTCGCGGGTTTTCTTCTGGATGCCCGAGATCTCTTCCCTTTCCTGCTGCGAGGATTTGATCTTCTCTTCGATGACGGGGACGATTTCCTTGTGGATGCGAAGATAGTTGTCGAGATTCTTGGCCACGAAATCGTTGACGTAGCTGCGGATGGTGGGGCCGACGTCGAGCTTGAGCGCGCCCTTTTCGTCGTGGGTCTGCTTCTCCCACATGTAGTTGCTGCCGAGCTTGGTCTTGGTCTGGCCTTCGAAGTTGGGCTCCTGGATCTGGATGCTGATGGCGCCCACGACGCCCATGCGGCAGTCGCGCGGGTCGTAGTTCTTCTTGAAGAAGTCCTTGAAAGTCTTGGCGATGGCCTCGCGGTAGGCCACGAGGTGCGTGCCTCCGTCGCGGGTGTTCTGGCCGTTGACGAAGGATGAGATGTTCTCGCCTATGTCGTTGTTGTGGGTGAGGACTATTTCGATGTCTTCGCCTTCCAGGTGGACGGGGGGATAGAGGGGCTCGGCAGAGAGCAGATTCTCGTTCACGAGGTCGAGCAGGCCGTTTTCGCTCACGTAGGGAGTGCCGTTGAGTACGAGCGTGAGCCCTTTCTTGAGGTAGGAGTAGTTCTTTATCATCTGCTCCACGTAGTCGGGGTTGTACTCGTATTTGCCGAACATCATGACGTCCGGGGTGAACCTGACAAGCGTGCCGTTCTTCTCTTTGGGGGAAGCCTCCTTGCCGGACTGCTTGAGCTCGCCCCTCTCGAAGCTGGCCCAGGAGCATTCGCCCTCGCGGTAGGAGCAGACGTAGAAGCTCTCGCTGAGGGCGTTCACCGCCTTGCTGCCCACGCCGTTGAGGCCCACGCTCTTCTTGAACACCTTGTCGTCGAACTTGCCGCCGGTGTTGAGGATGCTCACGGCCTTGACCACGGAGTCGAGCGGAATGCCGCGGCCGAAATCGCGGACGCTCACCGTGTTGTCCTGTATGTCCACCAGGATCTGCTTGCCGAACCCCATGGAGTATTCGTCCACGGAGTTGTCGATTATTTCCTTGAGGAGAACGTATATGCCGTCGCCCGGGTTGTTGCCGTTGCCGAGGCGCCCGATATACATTCCGGGGCGCATCCGCACGTGCTGTACGCCTTCGAGGGTACGTATGTTGTCGTCTGTATAATTCGTAACCGCCATATTATGCAAAGGTACGAATTATTTCTTTGTGACCACGCCCCTGAGATGCAGTATGACGGGTTTTTTTATGTCGGAAAGATAAACCGTCACGCTTTTATCGAAGGGGTAGGGGCCGTCCTCGTTCTTGTATACTACGCTGATGGTGCCCTGCTCGCCGGAAGCGAGGGTGCTGCGGGTCCATTCAACCCCGGTGCAGCCGCAGGAGGGGACTGCCGAAAGTATGGTGAGGGGCTTGTCCCCGACGTTGGTAACGGTGAATACGCAGCTCTGGGCGCCGTCCTTCACGGAGATCGTTCCGAAATCGTGAACGGTCTTGTCGAACTGGGCGCGTCCTCCTATGAGAGTCTGGACTGCGAGAATAATAAATAACAACGTTTTCATGTTGCAAATTTATTGCAAAAACCTTACCTTTGCACCACATTTATCAAAAGTTCACATAATTATGGCTTACAAAATCAATCCGGACCTTTGTGTAGCATGCGGAACCTGCCAGGGCGAATGCCCCAACGGCGCCATCCACGAAGGTGACTTCTACACCATCGACCCCGAAGCATGCGTCGACTGCGGCACCTGTGCAGGTGTCTGCCCGATGGAGGCTATAGCTCCGGCCGAGTAAAAGTCAATGCTGGAAGACAAAAGGTTAAAAATTTTTGCGGCGGTGGTGGAATACGGTAGTTTCACCGCCGCTGCTTCTTCATTGGGCCTTACCCAGCCCGCAGTAAGCCAGAGCGTCGCAGAACTGGAAAAGACGCTCGGGGTGCAGCTCCTCGACCGCACCCGCGGAGAGGTGCGCCTCACCGAAAAAGGCGAACTTTTCATGGGTTATGCCCGGCAGATAATGCATTGGTATAACGTAGCCAACGAAAGCGTCAACCCGTCTCCCGCCGGCAGGCCGCTCTCTCCCGCCAGGGTGAGCATCGACCCCTCCACAGATGCCGAGATCTGGAGCTCCGGGGGAGACCTTCACATCGAAATTGTACACAAATGAATAATACAGGCCCCTGGCAGCATAATCCCTGGTATTCGTTCCTGCGGCATTATGTCGACTGCACGACGCGTTACAGTTATCGCCGCTGCAAGGTCGAGGGAAAGGAAAACATTCCCTCCAACGCGGCAGTGATCGTGGCTCCCAACCACTGCAACACGCTCATGGACGCCATGGTGGTGCTCAGGACGTTCCGCGGCCCCATCGTCTTCGGCGCCCGCGCCGACATCTTCGAGAACCGCACCGTGGCCAAGATCCTGCGCTTCCTCCGCATCCTTCCCATGGTACGCCGCCGCGACGGCATCCGCAAGGTGCTGCGCAACTACGACACCATGGACCAGGTGGTCGACGTGCTCTCCAACGGCGTGCCCTTCTGCATGTTCGCGGAAGGCGCGCACCGGCCCAAGCATTCGCTGATGCCTCTCAGCAAGGGCATTTTCCGCATAGCGCTCAGCGCCGACCAGGCCCTGGACGGAAAGAAAGACGTTTACATCGTCCCCGCCGGCCTGGAGTACGGAAGCTACTTCCACTACCGCTCCTGGAGCAGGGTGCGTTACGGCAGGCCTATCAACGTGTCGCAGTTCGTGCGGGAGCATCCCGATCTTTCCGATCCCGAAAAGTACAACGCACTGCGTGAACTCCTGGCTCCGGCTATCAGAAGCCAGTTCGTATGGTTCCCCGACGACGAGGAGTACGATGCCAGGTGGAATGCCTTCGAGGAGCGCTTCAATGCCCTCCGGGGCTGCAAGCCGTCCGAAGCCGGTCTACCCAAGTCGCGTATCGGACGCATCCTGCTGGCTGTACTTACCTCGCCGTTCTTCCTGGTTTCCGCCGTAATCACCGCCCCGATGTGGGGCGTCGCGGAATACCTGTGCCACTGCAAGGTGCGCGACTGCGCGTTCCGCAACACTGTGCGCTTCGGCGTGAAACTCATCGTCACCATTCTCCTCGGCATAATCTACGGCGTGCTGCTGTTCGTGTTCCTGCCCTGGTGGATTGCACTGCTTGGCCTGCTGTACTTCGTCGTGAGTTACAGCATCGTTTACGACTGGCTCAATCTCGTAAGGAAATAAAGTCTTCAAATAAAAAAAGAAGGTGACCGAGCGGCCACCTTCTTTTTTATCGGAGCTTCGCACAACTCCTACTCGGAGAGTTTCTTGTAGGTGTTGTAGCGGATCTTCGCGAATTCCTCGGTCTTGGCAAGGAGTTCCTCGGCGCGCTCCGGGAAGAGCTTGTAGAGGGATGCGAAACGTACCTCGCCCTTGAGGAAGTCCTGGAACTTGGTCCAGTCAGGTTCCTTGCTGTCGAGAGTGAACGGATTCTTGCCGCTGCCTTCGAGAGCGGGGTTGTAGCGGTACAGATGCCAGTAACCGCAGTCGACCGCGAGCTTCTCTTCCTTCTGGCTCAGGCCCATTCCAGCCTTGAGGCCGTGGTTGATACACGGAGCGTAGGCGATGATGAGCGACGGGCCGTCGTAGGCTTCGGCTTCCTTGATGGCGTTCATGTACTGGACGGGGCTCGAGCCCATGGCAACCTGCGCCACGTATACATATCCGTAGCTCATGGCCATCATGCCGAGGTCTTTCTTGCGGATCTTCTTGCCGGAAGCGGCGAACTTGGCGATGGCGCCTGCCGGAGTACTCTTGGAGGACTGGCCGCCGGTGTTGGAATAGACTTCGGTGTCGAGAACCAGCACGTTCACGTTCTCGCCGGAAGCGAGCACATGGTCGAGGCCGCCGTAACCGATGTCGTAAGCCCAGCCGTCGCCGCCGAATATCCACTGGCTGCGTGACGGGATGTAGTGCTTGAGGTCGAGCAGGGCCTTGCAGGTGTCGCAGCCGCACTTCTCCATGAGGGGAACGAGCTTGTCGGCTACCTCGCGGGTGACCTTCGCGTCGTTCATGTTGTCGAGCCACTGCCTGTAGAGGGCCTTGATTTCATCGGAGCACTTGGGGCAGTCGAGACCCTTGGTCATGAGGTTGGCTACGGTCTCGCGCATGCGGTTGGAGCCGATCTTCATGCCCAGGCCGAACTCGGCGGCATCCTCGAAGAGGGAGTTCTGCCAAGCCGGGCCGTGGCCCTGAGCGTTGGTGCAGTAGGGGCTTGCCGGGAAGGACGCGCCGTAGATGGAAGAACAGCCGGTGGCGTTGGCAATCATCATGTGGTCGCCGAACAGCTGGGTGATGTTCTTGATGTACGGGGTCTCGCCGCAGCCTGCGCAGGCTCCCGAGAACTCGAAGAGCGGCTGGCTGAACTGGGCGGCCTTCAGGTTGCTCTTCGGATCGAGAGGAGTCTTGTAGCCGACCTTGCTGGTGAGCCAGTCGAACTGTGCCTGCTCGTCTGCATGGTCGATGTAGGACTCGAGCTTGAGGGCCTTTTCGGGCTTGGCAAGGCAGACGTCGACGCAGTTGCCGCAACCGGTACAGTCGGCGACGCTGATGCTGAGGGCATACTTGTAGTCCTTGAGGTTGGCCTTGCCCTGGGCGACCTTGGTGCCTGCGGGAAGGGCTGCCGACTCTTCGTCGGTGAGCAGGAACGGCCTGATGGCGGCGTGCGGGCAGACGAAGGCGCAGGTGTTGCACTGGATACACTTCTCGGGCTCCCAGACGGGAACGACCACCGCGACGCCGCGCTTCTCATAAGCGGAAGTGCCGGCGGGCATGGTGCCGTCCATGTAGGGGAGGAAGGCGCTCACCGGGAGGGAGTCGCCGTTCTGGGCGTTGACCACGTCTGCAATTTCCTTCACGAAGGGAGTTGCAAGGCGGTTCTTGCCCGGGTTCTCGAACTTGGCGTTGATGTTGGCCCAGTTTGCGGGAACCTTCACCTCGGTGTATTCACCGCCGCGGTCGATGGCTGCGTAGTTCATGTTGACCACGTTCTCGCCCTTCTTGCCGTAGCTCTTGAGAGCGGCGTCCTTCATGTACTTGACTGCGTCGGCGTAGGGAATGATGCCGGTGATCTTGAAGAATGCGCTCTGGAGTATGGTGTTGGTGCGGCCGCCGAGGCCGATTTCAGCAGCTATCTTGGTGGCGTTGATGATGTAGAGCCTGATGTGCTTCTTGCCGATGATGCTCTTGACGTTGTCGGGGATGCGCTCGAGGGTTTCCTTCTCGTCCCAGAGGGAGTTGAGCAGGAGGCTGCCGCCGTCCTTGATGCCCTTGAGGACGTCATACTTGAAGAGGTAGCTGGGCACGTGGCAGGCGACGAAGTCGGGAGTGCTCACCAGATACGGGGCGTGGATGGGCTGCTTGCCGAAACGCAGATGGCTGCAGGTGTAGCCGCCGCTCTTCTTGGAGTCGTAGTCGAAGTAAGCCTGCGAGTAGAGTGCGGTGTGGCTGCCGATGATCTTGATGGTGTTCTTGTTGGCACCCACGGTACCGTCGGAACCGAGACCGTAGAACTTGCATTCGGTGGTGCCGGGCTTCACGATGGAGACTTCCTCCTTGACGGGAAGGCTCTTGAAGGTGACGTCGTCCACGATGCCGATGGTGAAGTCGGCCTTGGGAGCCTTGCGCTCGAGGTTGTCGTATACCGCGATGATCTGGGCGGGAGTGGTGTCCTTGCTGGAGAGACCGTAGCGTCCGCCGATGATGAGGGGAGCGTTGTCCTTGCCCTGATAGGCGGCCTTGACGTCCAGGTAGAGGGGCTCGCCGAGGGAACCGGGTTCCTTGGTGCGGTCGAGCACGGCGATTTTCTTGACGGTCTTCGGGATGGCCTTGAAGAGATATTCAGTGCTGAACGGCCTGTACAGATGTACGCTTACGAGGCCGTACTTGCGGTCTTTGGTGTTGAGGTAATCGATGGTCTCCTTGATGGTTTCGGTGACGGAGCCCATGGCGATGATGATATTCTCGGCGTCCTTTGCACCGTAGTAGGTGAAGGGACGGTACTTGCGGCCGGTGAGCTCGCTGATTTCACCCATGTAGCGGGCGACGATGTCGGGAACGGCGGTGTAGACGTTATTGCGGCTTTCGACGGCCTGGAAGTAGACGTCTCCGTTCTGGGCGGTGCCGCGGGTGACGGGAGCATCGGGATTGAGGGCCCTTTCGCGGAAGCTCTGGAGAGCCTTCTCGCTTACCATGCCCTTGAGGGCCTCTTCGTCGAGGGCCTCGATCTTCTGGATTTCATGGGAGGTGCGGAAACCGTCGAAGAAGTGCAGGAAGGGAACGCTGCTCTTGATGGCGGAGAGATGCGCCACTGCGGCGATGTCCTGGGCTTCCTGGACGCTGCCGGAAGCGATGAGGGCGAAGCCGGTCTGGCGGCATGCCATCACGTCCTGATGGTCTCCGAAGATGGAGAGGGCGTGGCTGGCCAGGGCTCTGGCGGAGACATGGAAGACACCGGGAAGGAGCTCGCCGGCAATCTTGTACATGTTCGGGATCATGAGCAGGAGGCCCTGCGATGCGGTGTAGGTAGTGGTTAAGGCACCGGCCTGAAGCGAGCCGTGGACGGCTCCGGATGCGCCGGCTTCACTTTCCATTTCGGTAACATGCACTGTCTCGCCCCAGAGGTTCTTCTTTCCGTGGGCGGCCCATTCGTCTATGTTCTCCGCCATCGGAGAAGAGGGCGTGATGGGATAGATACATGCGTTCTCGCTGAAGAGATACGCAATGTTTGCGACAGCGGTGTTACCGTCACAAGTGATGAATTTCTTTTCTTTGGCCATAGTTGATATGTGATGAATTTAACTGGTTTTCAAAGTCTACGAAGATAACAATTATTTTTCTAAGAACGGCCTGTTATTTCGACTTCTTTTCCTTCGACGGCGCTGATGCGCTTCACCAGGCCCTGAAGCACCGTTCCGGGACCGAGTTCCAGGAAGGAATCGGCACCGTCGGAGAGCATGTTCTTCACCGAGGCTGTCCAGCGCACGGGGCTTGTAAGCTGCCTCAGGAGATTGTCCTTGATGCGCTCGGGATCGGTTTCCGGGAGGGCGGTGACATTCTGGTAGACAGGGCATGAGGGGGCGGTGAACGCCGTTTTGCGGATGGCCTGCGCAAGTTCCTCCCTGGCGGGCTCCATGAGGGGGGAGTGGAAGGCCCCGCCCACCATGAGCGGCAGCGCCCGCTTGGCGCCGGCAGCCTTCATGAGCTCACAGGCCTGCAGCACAGCCTCCTTTTCGCCGGAAATGACTATCTGCCCGTCGGAATTGTAATTTGCCGGAACCACGATGCCGCCTTTCGCTGCGACCTCGCCGCATATCTTCTCTACCGTTTCGTCGGGCATGCCGATGATGGCGGCCATGGTGCCGGGCACCTTTTCGCAGCATTTCTGCATGGCCCTTGCGCGTACCGCGACAAGCCTGAGGCCGTCCTCGAAACTCATGGCTCCGGCGGCCACCAGGGCAGAGAACTCGCCGAGGGAATGGCCACCCGCCATGTCGGGCTTGCCTACCCTTGCGCAGAGCGCGAGGGCGGTGGAGTGTATGAAGATGGCGGGCTGGGTGACGTCGGTTGCGCGGAGGGCCTCTTCGGTGCCGCCGAACATGATGTCCGTGATGCGGAATCCGAGGATGTCATTGGCCTGCTCCATGAGCCTGCGCGCCTTGATGCTGTTCCTGTAGATGTCCTTGCCCATTCCGGAGAACTGGGCTCCCTGACCGGGAAAAACGAAAGCCTTCATCGCTTAGATTTTAGATTTGTCCTGAAGTGCAAATATAGTCAAAAAAAAGCGTATATTTGCGGTCCCGCTCCCTTAGTTTAACGGATAGAATAGCGGATTCCGGTTCCGCTGGTAAAGGTTCGATTCCTTTAGGGAGTACGAAAAAAGCATGGCCGCAAAGCCATGCTTTTTTCGTACTCCGTGTTTCGTCCCGGATGTTGGGAAATCGTCCCTGGCTGACATGCAATTATTCTTTTGCGTCCCGGCGTCCGTCCCGGAATGGGCGGGGGTAATCCCGGCGCGCATAAAAGAAAAAACGTCCGGACCCCCTGAAACATTTAAAGTTCGGGGGTAAAACCTTTTGGAAGGAAGTACACGGATATTCGTCTCCAACTTTGCCCTCGCAATAATTAATGATTTGCGAGATGAAAAAATGTATCAGTTTTGCGGTTCTTGCAGCAAGCGCTGCAATTGCGCTTTCCGCCTGTGAGCAGCTCACCGGCGAGGAAAAACAATCAGGCAACGAAGGTTTCGGAACGCTTACGGTGAATGTCGCCGGCGACTTCGCCACGATAGGCACCAGGGCTTCCACCGAGAGTTACGAAGGCGACAAGCTCGCCAAAAACATCCAGTTCTTCATTTTCGACGGCGGCGGCAATCTCATCGACTACAGCAACAACGCCACCAACACAGTTTACAGGCGTTCCCTCAAGACAGGGGTCAGCTATACCGTGGCCGCGCTGGTGAACGGACCGGACGAGAACGCCGTGTCCACGCTCACCGCCCTGCGGAGCGGGACGCTCACCATGGAAAGCGCCGACCTGTCCGGAAGCTCGCGGCAGATCTTCGCGATGTACGGCGAGCAGACCGTCCAGGAATTCAGCGAGGAGGGCGCCAGCATCAGCCTGGAGGTAAAGAGCCTTGCTTCCCGCATCAGGCTGGTGGAAATCTACAACCGCCTGCCCGCCAAAATGGGGCAGCTCACCGTGAATTCCGTATTCCTGTGCAACGCGAAGGGGCAGGTGCACATAGACGGAACCAGCGCGGGTACCTGGTACAACGCCTACGGCAAGAACACGGTGTCTTCGCACCAGGGCGCGCCCTACACTTATATAGAATACTCCGGCCTGAAGATTTCGCCCGGAGCCGGCGGCGGCCCGAATACCCAGAAGTGCCTCTACACCTTCCCCAACCCCTGCGAACTGCCGCACGAGACCGACCTGAGGAACGCGTCGGCCATTTCGGACGCCAATCCGCAGGCGGTATGGCTGACGGTCTACGGTTCCGTGGTGATAGGCGGAGTGACAGAAAACTATTACTGGACCGTGGACGTGGGCGCCGACGACGGAGTGTCCACCACGGGCCTGGCGGCGAACTACACGTACGACGTTACCCTCAGCATCACCGCCCTTGGAACCACCGACCCGGCCATCCCGGTGACGAAGGCTGAGGCTGCGATAACTGTGGGTGTCAGAAACTGGGATTCCGGAGGAAATGTCAGTGAGGAACTGTAATCCGTTGATT
>JAFZLP010000172.1 GCA_017551405.1 Bacteroidales bacterium | reverse complement strand
GAAGACGCGATTCTGGTGTTGACCTCTATTATCTGCCGCAGCTCCTCCATGGTCACGGCCCTGTCGGGGTCGAAGCCGCGGACGCTGCGGTTCCTGAGCATCAGCGTATCGAGGGAAGGACCGCCCCTGTGCACCACCCTGGGCGCCCGGCGGGAGAGGTCTTCGAATTTCTTTTCGAGGTAATTGTCAGCCATTTCCACAAAAATACCAATTTATTATGATTAGTCAACAATCCCGCCGCGGCCGGCGTATCTTTGTAAAGTGGAGGAGGGCAAAGTGACTGAAGGGATCCGACTGAAGGAGGCTGGGTGAAGGAAATAAGCAGATTGTAAGCAGACAAGCAATTCGTCAGGCGGGAAAAGTAGGAAAGTAAGCAATTAATTATCTATATGGAACAAGAAACCAAAGAACGCATCGTAAAGATAGTCATCGCCGCAGTGCTGCTGGCCGCGGCATTCGCCGTGCAGAAACTTTTCCCCGGCCTGAAGACCTGGCAGCTGCTGCTTGTGTACCTGCTGCCGTACCTCGTCGCCGGCTGGGAGACGCTCCGCGAAGGAGCCGAGAAACTCCTTGAAGGTGAGGCACTTGACGAAGACTTCCTGATGAGCGTGGCCACCATCGGCGCCCTTGCCATCGGCTTCCTCCCGAACGCGGAACCGCAGTTCCTCGAAGCGGTGTTCGTGATGCTCTTCTACCAGCTCGGAGAGCTTTTCGAAGACATAGCCGAAGGCCGTTCGCGCGGCAGCATCTCCGCCCTGATGGACATCCGGCCCGACACGGCCACGGTGCTCCGCGGCGGAAAGGAAGAGGTTGTGGATCCCGCCACCGTCGAGGTGGGGGAGACGGTGCTGGTGCGTCCCGGCGAGAAAGTGCCGATGGACGGCGTGGTGCTGGAAGGCAGCTCAAGCCTTGATACTGTGGCCCTTACGGGCGAGAGCGTGCCCCGCAGCGTGGGCGTCGGCGACCAGCTCATTTCGGGCTGCGTGAACCTCAGCGGAGTGCTCCGCTACCGGGTGGAGAAGACCTTCGGGGAGAGCACGGCCGCCAAGATCCTCGACCTCGTGGAGAACGCCTCCGAGGCCAAGAGCAAAAGTGAAAACTTCATCACCCGCTTCTGCCGGGTGTATACCCCTGTGGTAGTGGGACTTGCGCTGCTGGTGGCGGTGGTGCCGCCGCTCTTCGGCGGGGAGTGGGCAACCTGGATCTACCGGGCCCTCTGCTTCCTCATCGTCTCGTGCCCCTGCGCGCTGGTCATCTCCATTCCGCTCACCTTCTTCTGCGGCATCGGCGCGGCGTCCCGGAAGGGCGTGCTGGTGAAAGGCTCCAACTGGCTTGAGGCGCTCTCGCGCGTGCAGACGGTGGTCTTCGACAAGACCGGCACCCTCACCGAAGGCGTCTTCGAAGTGACGGCGGTGCACCCGTCGCTGATCGGCCGCGAAGAGCTGCTGCATCTGGTGGCGCATGTGGAACACAACTCCACGCACCCGATTGCGGCGGCGCTCAAGGCGGCTTATCTTTGCGACAGCGGAGAGTGTGCGGTTTCCGAGGTGAAAGAGATTGCAGGCCAGGGAGTTACGGCCGTCGTGAACGGCAGGGAAGTGGCTGTAGGCAACAGCGAGCTGATGGCATCCGTCGGCGCCGGGGGACTGGAGGAATGCGAGGAGTGCAAGGCTTCCCACGCCGCCGGCACCACGGTGCACGTTGCCGTCGACGGCAGGTATGTCGGCCACGTAGTAATCTCCGATTGCATAAAGGATGATGCCGCCGAAGCGCTTAACGCGCTGAAAGACAGCGGAGTGCGCAAGACGGTGATGCTCACCGGCGATTCCGAAAAGGTCGGGGCCGCAGTGGCCGGGGCGCTGCCGCTGGACGAGTGGCATGCGGGCCTCCTTCCCGCCGGAAAGGTGGCGGAGGTGGAAAGGCTGCTCCCCGAGGGCATGCTGGCCTTCGTGGGCGACGGCATCAACGACGCGCCGGTGCTTGCCAGGGCCGATGTCGGCATAGCCATGGGCGCGCTCGGCTCCGATGCCGCCATCGAGGCGGCGGATGTGGTACTGATGGACGACAAGCCCTCGAAGATCGCCGCGGCCATGAAGATCGCCCGCCGTGCCGTGCGGATTGCGGGGCAGAACGCGTGGTTCGCCATCGGTGTGAAAGTCGCGGTGCTGGTGCTGGCCTTCCTCGGCCTTGCGGCCATGTGGATGGCGGTATTTGCCGATGTCGGCGTCACTGTGCTGTGCATCCTGAATGCGATGAGGGCCCTCAAAGCATAAGCTTGGTATTCTATTTGAATAATTGCTATATTTGTACGATACAGCAATTATAGCCAATATGGATTTCAAGCGCACAATAATCATCACCGGCGGTGCCGGGTTCATCGGGTCGCACGGGGTGCGGCTGTTCGTGAACAAATATCCCGACTACCACATCATCAACCTCGACAAGCTCACCTACGCGGGCAATCTCGCCATCCTCTAGGACATCGAGGACAAGCCCAATTACAGCTTCGTGCGCATGGATATCTGCGACTTCGACGGGGTGCTGGGGCTGATGCAGGAGCAGCGCGTGGACGGCATCATCCACCTGGCCGCAGAGAGCCACGTGGACCGCAGCATCAAGGACCCCTTCACCTTCGCGCAGACCAACGTGATGGGCACGCTCAGCCTGCTGCAGGCCGCAAAAGCGTATTG
>JAFZLP010000029.1 GCA_017551405.1 Bacteroidales bacterium | reverse complement strand
TCGATCTGCATGTCCTTGCGCATCTTGCGGTCGAGGGCGGCGAGGGGCTCGTCCAGGAGGAGCACCTTCGGCTGGTTCAAGATGGCGCGGGCGATGGCGATACGCTGCTGCTGGCCACCGGAAAGGGACTCCACGGCGCGCGATTCATAGTCCGTCATGGCGACCATCTTGAGCACGCGGCGCACCTTGCGGTCGATTTCGTCTTCGGGTATCTTCTTGAGCTTGAGGCCGAAGGCTATGTTGTCGTAGACGTCGAGATGCGGGAACAGGGCGTAGCGCTGGAACACGGTATTGAGCGGACGCTCATACGGGGGCACGCCGGCTATGTCCTTGCCGTCCAGGAGGATGCGGCCTTCGTCGGGCTGAAGGAAACCGGCTATCAGCCGCAGGGTGGTGGTCTTGCCGCAGCCCGAGGGGCCCAGCAGGGTGACGAATTCGCCCTTGCGGATATACAGGTTTATGTCGTCGAGGACTGTCTTGCCGTCGTAGTGCTTGCTGACGTGTTCGAGCAGGATGATTTTATCTTCTTCTGCCATTTTATCTGCCGAAATTGAAGTTCAGGTAGTAGAGGAGGCCGAGCGTGGCGGTGGTGGTGCCCAGGAAACTGCTGTAGCCGGCGGCGGCGTGGAGCCTCAGGTTCTCGATGGGGAAATAATGCACCGCTGCGCCCCCGAACCAGTTTTCGCCCCTGCGGAAGGAGAATTCCATGCCGCCTTCAGGCAGCGATACCGTTTCGCTCCAGGTGGCCATTTCGCGCCCGCCCTTGAGGATGAAGTTCCACTGCTCCGAGGGAGCGTACTCGACGCTGGCGAGGAAGGTGCCGCCTTCGGAGAAGATGCTTTCGGCGCTGCCGGACTTGCTGTACCAGTCAAACCCGAGGGTGAAGTCGCCGACATCGAAGCGGTTGCCCAGGCATGCGACGAGCGGCAGGGGGGCCGATCCGCCTTCAACGGCGGCCATCGCTCCCAGGTAGGAAAGGCTCCAGATATTGCGGTACGGGCCGTATTCTCCCCTCCATTCCAGCGACAGGGTGCTGCCGAGCACGGGGCCGTCCGCAAAGGGACGCCAGCTATAGGGAGACGAGGTGTACTGCAGGCTCAGGCCGGTATTTTCGGAGTCGTTCTTCCAGGCAAGCTTGCCACCCCACTGGAAGCTGGAAAGATTGTTCCAAAGGCCCGACATGAGGGCGGGATGGAGCTCCCAGTCGTATTCGTCGTTCTCGAAGGCCCCGATGGTCATCATCTGCTTTCCGGCGGATAAGGAGAAGTTGCCGAAATTGAACGTGAGATACGCTTCGTCCAGCCAGTTGGTGTAATCTGTGCGGAAGATGTTGGCTCCTTCGCCTTCGATACGGTAGAGGTCGGCGGGGCTGGAGGAAAGCCAGTGGTTGCACAAGCTGAATGAAAGCCAGTCGGTGATGTTCCCTTCAAGCAGGGAATAGAGGCACGAAGCGCCGGGACTGAAACTTGCGCCATCGACGTTGAATGCGGCATCGAGGTCAAGTCTGGGAACAATTGTCAGAGCGACGCCTCTGCCGTCTTCAGCCTCTTGCGAGTGCAAGGGGAAGCAGGGCAGCAGAATGAATGTCGCGATGCAGGCTAGCAGGTATTTCTTCATTTTGCGGCATAAAAAATTTTCGGTCAGTAAATTTCCCCAAACTTACGGAATTTTTTTCAAAATATAAATAAGGAGTCGGTAAAATGGCTATATTTGCGTACATGATACAGGTGTACTGCAAAAACACGGGGACGTACAAGAGTTTCAGGGAAGGTACGACCCTGCTCGACATGCTCCCTTCTTTCGATTTTCCCCAGCCTTTCCCCATCGTCTCGGCAAAGGTGAACAACGTCTCCCAGGGCCTCAAGTTCCGGGTGTACAACAGCCGCGACGTGGAATTCGTCGACGCCACATCGGCCAGCGGCATGAGGGTATACAACCGCTCCCTCTTCTTCCTGCTGTGCAAGGCGGCGCACGATGTCGTCAAGGGCAGCCGCCTGTACGTGGAGCATCCCATTTCCCACGGCTATTACTGCGAGCTGGTCAAGGCCGACGGCAGCAAGGTCACCCAGGCCGATGTCGACAAGATCAAGGCCCGCATGCAGTCCATCGTGGCCAGGGACCTGAATTTCCACCGATTTGAGGTCCAGACGGAAGAGGCCCTCAAGATTTTCAAGGGCAGCGAGGACAAAGTGCGGCTCCTCCGCACCAGCGGCCAGGTCTATCTGGATTATTACACCCTCGGCCGCACGGCCGACTACTACTACGGAAGGCTGGTGCCTTCCACCGGCTACCTCAAGGTGTGGGATCTGCAGCTGTTCCATGAAGGCATGCTGCTCCGCGGGCCGGACAAGCACTATCCCGACAGGGTTGCGCCGTATGTGGCCCAGCCCAAGACCTTCGAGATGTTCAAGGAGAATCTCCGCTGGAACCAGATCATGGGCCTGCGTACCGTGGGCGACCTTAACCTGAGCTGCCAGGAAGGGCACGGAAGCGAGCTCATCCAGATCGCCGAGGCCCTGCAGGAAAAGAAGATAGTGCAGATCGCCGAGCAGATAGAAAAGCTCTACTACGGGCGCAGGAAGGTGCGGCTCGTGCTCATCACCGGTCCTTCTTCATCCGGTAAAACCACTGTGTCCCAAAGGCTTGCGGTTCAGCTTAAGGCCTGCGGCCTGAGGCCTCTCACCTTCAGTACCGACGACTATTTCGTGAACCGCGTCGACACCCCCAAGCTCCCGGACGGCAGCTACGACTTCGACAACTTCGATACGGTAGACCACAAGGCCCTGCAGAAAGACCTCCTGCGCATCCTGAACGGCGAGGAGGTGGAGGTGCCGGAATACAACTTCACCACTGGCATCCGCGAGTACAAGGGCAAGAAATTCAAGATGGGGCCCAACAATGTCGTGGTGGTGGAAGGCATCCACGCCCTCAATCCGCGCCTGACCGACCAGATCCCCAACGCACGCAAATTCCGCATCTTCATCAGCACTCTTACGGGAATCGCGCTCGACGCGCACAACTGCATCCCCACCAGCGACAACCGCCTGCTGCGGAGGATAGTGCGCGACTGCTACAAGGGGGCTTTCACCGCCCGCGAGACCATCGCCCAGTGGCCCCTGGTCCGCAAGGCCGAGGAAGAATGGATTTATCCCTATCAGGAAAATGCCGACGTGATGTTCAACAGCGCCTATCTGGTGGAGTTCGCGGTGCTCCGCAACCATGCCGAGCCCATTCTGGAGAGCGTTCCGAAGAACTGTCCCGAATACAGCGAGGCGCACCGGCTGCTCAAGTTCATCCACTACTTCACGCCCATTCCCGACAACGAAATCCCCAACACCTCGCTGCTGCGCGAGTTCGTCGGCGGTTCGTCGTTCACATATCCGAGGTAGACGCTACAGCCCCCAGTCCGAGGGCGAGCATTTGTCTTTGGGCGCTTTCGGGACGTTCGCGAAAAAGACCAGTCCCGTGAGTTTTTCGAGTTCCGAAACGGACATTATATCCTCCCTGGTCACCCTTTTGCCGGCGAGGGCGTTGCTGTGGCTGCGCACGAACGCGGCGCACATCAGCTCCGATGCTTCGCAATCCGCAAGGCTTTTGCCCGAGTTGCCCTTCTTCGTGCGGAGGAGGACGTAGTAGAACATGGTGGGCATGTCTACGTCGGAACGGCCTCCGAAGGCGATGGTGACTGGATTGACGCTGATTCCGTGGCCGTCGGTATACGGCTCGAACCAGGTCCCGATCACCTCATAGAGGGTGTCGGCGCATTCGAACTTGTCAACGAAGTCTTCCAGGTAGTTCCATCCGCCCCCGCCGGCGTTGAATCCGTCCGAGAGCTGGGGCGCTATGTTGGAGTAGTAGAACACCTGGTTGTTGGCGTCGGAGCAGCACAGCCGTTCCGCGCTGCCCAGCATGTGGCCCTTGTTGCAGCCGCCCCCGATGCTCTTGGAATAATACTGGATGCCCGAAGGGATGCCCGGGTCGGGCCTGTAGTTCTCGGAGCGGGTGGTGCCTTTCTGCGAATAGACCGGATGGCGCGGTGCGGCGACCCACAGGGGCACGTGATGGTCCGCGCTGAAGCAGACTGTGAAATTGCGGTATTTCACGCCGGCCATGCTGAACGAATGGCTGCTGTAGTACTGGTCGGCGTCCAGCAGGTTGACGCTGTAGGAACCGTTCTTTTTGATATGCATCTCAGGCAGTTCGAACCAGCCGGGCTGGTTGCCGGTGGGACGGGTGGCGGAGATGCGCCTTTCGGCCATGGTGACGCTGCCGTCGGCCCAGATGAGCGCTGCCTCGAGGGTGGCTGTCACGTCGCGTCCGTCACCGTTGTAGGTGACCGTCACGGACGGGTCGTCAGAGAGGCTCCCATGAGCGAAAACTGGCCCCTCGAGGCTGAGTGACCAGTCGTCGCGGGAGACGGACTCCGATTTGGTGCAGATGGCCTGGACGCTGCCGTCGGCGGTGCGGATCCTGACCATGAGGGCGCTGAAATCCTTTTCGGCCATGCGGTAGGGGAGCTCCAGCGGGATGGAGGCGGAAATGAGGAATGAGACGGGCTCCTGGGAGCCGTCGTTCCCGATGCGGAAGGACGACTTCAGGGGAAGGGTCAGGCTGCCGCCTGCGGACAGGTACAGGATGACATAAGTGCCGGAACTGGCGTCAACGCCGCTGAAGATGGTGGATTGGGTGGACGTGGTGGTGGCGGGGAACAGGACCTGCCAGCTGGCGCCGCCGTCGTACGATACCACCCAGTTGCCGTCCCGGATGCCGAGCAGGGGAGTCGTGCCGACTTCGCCCGTCGCGGGCAGCCGGTGCCCGTCCACGACTATGAATTCTCCGTCCAGGGTCCAGCAGTAATTGCCGTCGGCATCTTTTTTAACCCCCGGGACAGGAGTCGCGCCGTCCGTGCCGATGTGGCCGTCGGCGGGAATGAGTATGTCTATGCTGCTGCCGTCGGTGAGCGTGAGGCGGTATCCGACTGTGGCTCCGCCTTCGATTATGGCCTCAAAAGCGCTGATATAGTTCTGCCCGAGCAGGGTCTGGAGGGACTTGATGTCCTTGTTCATTGAAGCGCAGAGAGTCTCCAGGGCCGCGACGCGCTTCTGCTGCGCCTCGAGCGCCTCCCTCAGGGCGGAGTCGTCGTAGGAGCAGGCTGCCGCGAGGAACAAAACTGAAAGGAAATGGAGAACCCTCTTGTACATTTCCACAAAAATAGTAAATTTGCGATATATGAGCACTTTGATGATTATTCAACTCCTGATCGTGCTGGCGGCCCTTTATGTGGGCTCGCGGTACGGCAGCCTGGCGCTCGGAGCCATCTCCGGCATCGGCCTCGCAATTCTCGTTTTCGGCTTCGGCCTCAAGCCCGGAACGCCTCCCACCGATGTTATCTACATCATTATCGCCGCAGTCACCTGCGCGGGCACGCTGCAGGCTTCGGGCGGTATGGACTGGATGATCCAGGTCGCGGAAAAGATGCTGCGCAAGCATCCGCGGCACATCACCTTCCTCGCCCCCGTCACCACCTTCTTCCTCACCGTGCTGGTAGGTACGGGCCACGTGGTCTACACCATCATGCCCATTATCTGCGACATCGCGCTCAAGAAGGGAATCAGGCCTGAAAGGCCCTGCGGCGTGGCCTCGGTAGCGTCCCAGGTGGGCATCACCTGCTCGCCCATAGCTGCCGCGGTGGTTGCCTTCGTAACCATCAGCAACGCAAACGGTTACATGGTCACCATCCCGCATGTGCTCATGGTCACCATCCCGGCCTGCCTCATAGGCCTGATGTGCGCCGCCGCCGCTTCTTACAACAGGGGCAAAGACCTCACCGACGACAAGGACTTCCAGGCCCGCATAGCCGATCCCGAACAGCGTCAGTACATATACGGCAGCAACGCAACCACCCTCGACAAGGTCATCACCAAAGAGGCTAAGGCTTCCGTATACGTCTTCCTGTTCTCCCTGCTCGTCATAGTCGCTTTCGCATTCTGCCAGATGATCCATGTCACCCGGAACGGCGAGAGCGTCACGCTGGCAAGCGCCATCAAGCTGCCCAAGATGAATCTCATCATCCAGATCATCATGCTCGTGGCGGCCGCATGCAACATCATGTTCTGCAAGGCGCAGCCCAAGCGCGCCGTGGGCGGAGCGGTCTGGCAGAGCGGCATGGTGGCAGTCGTTGCCATCTACGGAATCGCCTGGCTGGCAGATACTTACTTCTCGAATTACATGACGGAGATGAAAGCCATGCTCGGCGGCATGGTGGAATCCTATCCCTGGACCATCGCGCTGGTGTTCTTCCTGGTTTCCGTGCTCATCAACAGCCAGGGTGCGGTAGTGGTGTCGATGCTTCCGCTGGCGTATTCGCTGGGCATCCCGGGGCCCGTCCTTCTGGGCGTCCTTCCCAGCGTTTACGGCTACTTCTTCATCCCCAACTATCCTTCCGACATCGCCACGGTCAACTTCGACCGCTCCGGCACCACCAAGATCGGCAAGTACCTGCTGAACCACTCCTTCATGATGCCGGGCCTCATCAGCGTAATCGTGAGCACCATCATCGGTTACCTGATTACAAACGTTTTCTTCCCGGGCTTCTTCGCCTCGTTCATGTCGTAGGCGCCCAGGCAGGGCACAAAAGAACAGAGGCTGGCGAATTGTTCGCCAGCCTCCTTTTTATGGTTGAGGTTTCAGATTATACTAGAACTGATAGTTGATGCCGATACCGATCCAGAGGCCGGCGTCCATGCCCTCGGTGAAGCACCTTGCGAAGTCGGCGGAGACAATGAAGTTCTGGTTCATGGCGATCTTCAGGCCGGCACCGCCGCTGTAGATGAGGTTCCTGACCTTGGAGGAATCGTAGATGGGATCGTCGGTCCCTGTCAGGAGGTTGAATGCGGGATCGTAAACCTTTCCGCCCACGGCGATCTTGGCAAGGGCGTCCGCCTTGTAGGGCCTGGTGATGATGCCTGCATCGAAGAACGGATTCACAGCGATGTAGAAGTACTGTTTGGCAAGGGTGAACTTGACGAGCTTGATGCGGAGTTCGGTGTTGGCCCAGGCCATGCCTTCGGCCAGGATACGGTTCTCACGCAGACCGCGGATGGTGTTGCTGGAGCCGAATCCCTCGGAAATCATGTTGCGCTGGACAAGCAGGGGATTGTTCTGGACCATGTACAGGGGAGTCTCGCCTGCAATGGTGTGCTGCCATGCAAGGCGGTACGCGAACACGGGATTGCCTGCGGGAATCGGGATGGGGATGCTGATATAGTTGCGGAAATAGGCGCAGGCCTTGAGATACGGGGTGCCGATGAAGTTTCCGTTCAGGTATGCCTCAGCCCAGATGCCCCTGTTGGGAGCCGCCTCGATGTCACGGGTGTCGTAGACGAGACCGGCATTGAACTCGAGGGAGATACCGCCGTTCTTTTCCGCGTCGGTGAGGACACCGGCCTTGTCGAGGAAATTGTACAGGGTGGCGTTGGTGTCATAATATTTCTTGTTGCCGTCAACTTCCACACCGTTGTCCTTCATGGCGCCGAGGTTCCATTTCCAGAAGTTCATGCCGGCCGCCCAGTTGAGGTTGTCGGTGATACGTCCCTGGAAATTGGCGAGGATGCGGAGCATCTCGCGGCTCATGCCATAGTAATTGACATTACCGCCAGCCAGGGTTGTCATGTTCCTGTTGCCCCATACGTGATTGGCACCATAATAATTCTCGGTGCCCTGAGTGGCAGCCGGACCGTTGAAGCCCCACATGCTGTACAGGGGGTCGTTCATGTACGTAACGGACGCATTCACGCGCATGTTGGGGATGAGGTACTTGGAGTCGTATGCCAGATACAGGCGCATGCGGTGGCTGTGAGTGAAGTAGGAGGCCTCCCAGCTGATCTTGTGAAGGGGATCGGGATAGGTGGCACCGTCGCCGTAGTAATAGACGTCGCCGAAAGCGCCGGCCTGGAAACCGTTGTCTACAGAATAGGTGGCTGTAGGCAGAAGCCCGAATGACCAGCCTGTCTTCATTTCTTTCTCCTGGGCGTTGAGGCCTGCCGCGCAGACGATGGCCAGGAAGAGAATGGATGCAAGTTTTTTCATATTGGAAATAATTGGTTCAGTTTGCACGTTATGTGGCCGCTAATTTACGTATTTTTTGTAAATTTGACGAGTTTATAGCCGAATAAATGACCGAAGAAGTGAATTTTGTAAGGGACCTTGCCGTCATTCTGATAGCGGCAGGACTCTGCACCATAATCTCAAAGGCGCTCAGGCAGCCGGCCATTCTGGGCTATATAATTGCCGGCTTCATCATAGGCCCGGAGATGGGCGTTTTCGGCATCAGCAATTCCGAAACCGTAAAGCTCTGGAGCGATATCGGCATCATCTTCCTCATGTTCGGGCTCGGTCTCGAATTCAGTTTCAAGAAGCTGCTCAAGACCGGGCGGGCTTCGTTGGCCACTGCCGGCAGCAAGTTCCTCGGAGTGTTCGTGATAGGCTACATGGTGGGCAAGGCCCTGATGTGGACCACAATGGAGAGTATCTTCCTCGCCGGCCTGCTGAGCATGTCCAGCACCATGGTGGTGGTCAAGTCCTACAGCGAGATGGGGCTCGGCAAGAAGAGCTACGCCCCGGCGGTGTTCGGCACGCTGGTTTTCGAAGACCTCATCGCCATCCTCCTCATGGTCCTGCTTAGCACCCTGGCGGTGTCCAACAAGTTCTCCGGGGGAGAGATGCTGCTCAACCTCGGCAAGCTGCTGTTCTTCATCATCCTGTGGTTCCTGCTGGGCATCTACCTGATCCCCACCATACTCAAGAAGACGGGGAAGTACCTGAACGATGAAATCCTGCTCATAGTGAGCCTCGGCCTGTGTTTCGGCATGGTTGCGCTCGCCACCGGCTCCGGCTTCTCGTCGGCCCTGGGCGCGTTCATGATGGGCTCCATCCTGGCCGAAACGGTGGAGAGCGAGCACATCGAGCGGCTCACTTCTCCCATCAAAGACCTGTTCGGGGCCATATTCTTCGTATCGGTGGGCATGATGCTGGCCCCCCGGGTAGTGGTGCAGTACTGGTGGCTGATACTGGTCATCGCCCTTGTCGTGGTCATCACCCACGTGTTCTTTGCATCGCTCGGAATCATCCTGGCCGGAGGCGGCCTGAAAGATGCCCTCCATACCGGCTTCAGCCTCGCCCAGCTGGGCGAGTTCGGCTTCATCATCGCGGGCGTGGGAGTGAGCCTCGGGGTTATGCGGGACTTCATCTATCCGGTGATCATCGCCGTCTCGGTCATTACCATATTCACTACGCCGTACACCATGAAACTGGCCGGTCCGGCCTACAAGTGGCTCCGCAATGTGCTGCCTCTTAATATCTTGCAGCGCATCGACCACTCCGGCTCGGCCGGCAGGAGCTCTGCTGCGGAAAAGAACGAATGGCACCATCTGCTCAAGGCCTATCTCACCCGCATCGGGCTTTACGGGGTGCTGCTCATCGCCATCCTCATCCTCGGGCACAATGTCCTCGGCCCCTTCATGGCCAGGCTCCTTCCCGACCTCGGCGAGGCAGTCCGGAATCTGCTCTGCATAATCATAACGCTGTCGGTGATGTCCCCGTTCCTTTACGGCATGGCGGTGGCTACCGGCAATATGAACGAGCATTCCTCCAAGCTAATTGCCGACAAGAAGAGCAATATCTATCCCATTTTCGGAATGACCCTGGGCCGTATCTTCATAGCCCTCGGCTTCGTGCTCTTCGCCATCGAGGAGTACGTAAACCTGAAGGGCTGGGTGGTGGTGGTAATCCTTGCGGCCGGGGTGGTGCTGTTCATGGTGGCACGCTCGTATTTCAAGCGTTATGACCGCATCGAGCGCAGGTTCCTCAGCAATCTGAACGAAAAGGAAAACGCGCCGAAGGCAGACAAGGCCGCGCCGGCTCCGCTTCCCGACCCCGACCTCAAAATCCACTCGTTTACTCTGAACCAAAACAGTCCCATTCTTGGCAAAATGTTGAAAGACAGCGGCTTGCGCGAGCATGACTGCATCCTCATCACTGTCAGGAGGGAAGACAATTACATAAGCACCCCGCGTGCAGACTTCGTCTTCCAGGAGGGCGACACCATCTGGGTCACCGGCTCCTCGGAAGCGCTCGAATGGCTACAATAATGGAAAAGGAATTCAAGGAAACTCCCGTATTGCTGCTCACCGGTTATCTGGGCAGCGGGAAAACCACTCTGCTGAACCGCATCCTCTCAAATAAGAGAGGTATCCGCTTCGCCGTGATAGTTAACGACCTCGGCACGGTCAATAT